>NZ_JBEPAK010000134.1:0-20039 GCF_040298565.1 Kitasatospora sp. NPDC001539
CACGCTGAAGGTCCTGCAGCGGGTCATCCGCAACACCGGAGGACGGGCCTGGCACCACTGACGTCCCCGCCGCCCAGGCCGCGCCCGCGGGTCCGCTCGTACGGGCGGCACCGCCGGGCCCGACCCTAGCGACCCGTCAGTAACCTCGCCCGGTAGCCGGAAAACCCCCACGCGGCCATTCCCCCGCCCCGCGCTCCCACTACAATGCCCAGGTGCGCGAAGACTCCGGGGGACGGAGGCGACGGGCACGGCCGATGACAGGCCCGTCCGCCCTCCGGTGGTCGGCCCGTCGCAGGGGAGTCCAGTACGCGGGCACGGCTGAACAGTCGCAAGACGGATCTGTCACCATTCTCCACAGGCAAGAGTTCGCCCAGGAGTCCACCCGGACGGGGGAACGCGGCACCCCGCGCTCCCGCCCCCACGGACTCCGACGACCGCGGCGGACGATCCCGGCTTGGCGGGGAGTCGTCCAGTGGCCACGGATGCAAGGACCAGTCGGACCGGGACAGCCCTGGACCGGTCGGGTCGAGGACGCGACCAGGAGATGGATGGGACCGCGGAGTGCGGGGCAACGACCGCTACGAGGCTGACGATCACCTCTCCCAGTTCGAGGCCGAGATGGGTCGGACTCGGAAGGAGCGGGACAAGGCAGTCGAGCATGCCGAGGACCTCGCCTACCAGGTGGAGGTGCTCCGGGCCAAGCTGCACGAGTCCCGTCGCATGCTCGCCCAGCCGCGCGCCTTCGACGCCGTCTCCGGCCAGGCCGAGCAGATGCTCCGCACCGCCGAGATGCAGGCCCAGCAGCTGCGCGCCGACGCCGAGCGCCAGCTGCGCGACTCCCAGGCCGCGACCCAGCGGATCATGGCCGAGGCCGCCGAACGCACCGCCCGCCTGGAGGCCGAGCTCACCGCCCGCCGCCACCAGCTGGAGGAGGAGCTCGCCGAGCTGCGCCGCGCCGCCGAGCAGCACGTCAACGGCTGGGCCGAGCAGACCCGGGCCGGCACCGAGCAGGAGGCCCAGCGCCTGCTCCAGGAGGCCCGCGCCGAGGCCGAGCGGATGGTCGCCGCCGCCCGCGCGGAGGCCGCCGCCCTCTCCGACCAGGCCCGCGCCCAGACCGCCGCCGACGTGGACGCCGCCCGCGGCGAGGCCCGGGCCGCCGCCGAGGCCGCCCTGCAGAGGGCCCAGAGCGACGCCGAGCGCCTGCTGCGGGCCGCCTCCGAGCAGGCCCAGCAGGCCGGCGCCCAGGCCGCCGCCGACGTCGACGCGGCCCGCGGCCAGGCCCAGCAGGAGCTGGCCGCCGCACACGCCGCCGCCGAGCAGCAGCTCGCCGTCGCCCACGCCGAGATCAGCCGGCTCAAGGAGCAGGCCGCCGCCGAACAGGCCAGCGCCGCCCAGCAGCTCACCGCCGCGAAGGCCGAGATAGAGCGGCTGCGCGCGGAGGCGATCGCCGAGGCCGAGCGCACCCGCCGGGAGGCCGCCGAGCTGCGCGCCCAGGCCGAGCAGGCCGCCGAACAGCTCCAGGCCGACGCCGAGGCCGCCGCCGAGCGCAAGGTCGCCGACGGCGAGGCCGCGAGCGAGCAGCGCTCGCAGACCGCCCGGGCCGAGGTGGCCCGGATGGTCGCCCAGGCCACCAGCGAGGCCGCCGCGATCCGCGCCGAGGCCGAGGCGATCCGCGCCGAGGCCGCCACCAAGCAGGCCGAGGCGGACGCCGCCAGGGCCGCCGCCGCCGAGGAGAGCGAGCGGCTGCGGGCCACCGCCGAGTCGGTCGCCGCCGAACTCAAGGCCGAGGCCGAGGCCGCCATCGCCGAACTGCGCGCCCGGGCCGAGCGGGACCTGGCCGAACTGCGCGCGCAGGCCGAGGCCGACGCCCGGCGGCTGCGCAGCGAAGCCGAGGAGGAGGGCCGGGCGGCCGGCGCCAAGGACGCCACCGTCCACCTCGCCACGGCCGCCAAGACCGCCGAGGAGGTGCTCGGCAAGGCCAACCAGGACGCCGAGGCCGCCCGCACCGAGGCCGCCGCCGAGGCCGAGCGGATCCGCGCCGAGGCCCGGGCCGAGGCGCAGCGGCTGCGCGAGCAGGCCCAGGCCGCCGTCGAACAGGCCCAGAACGCCGCCCTGGACGACGCCGCCGCGATCCGCGAGCGGATCGAGCAGATGCAGGACGAGGCGGCCCGGCTGCGCGCCGAGGCCGAGGAGCTGCGCGCCGAGGCCGCGGCCGAGGCCGACCGGGTGCGCAGTGAGGCCCGCCGCCAGGCCGTGCTGCAGATCGAGGAGTCGGCGAAGAACGCCGAGGAGCTGCTCACCAAGGCCAAGGCCGACGCGGACGAGCTGCGCGCCGGGGCCGCCGGGGAGATCGAGCGGCTGCGCGAGCAGGCCCAGGAGCAGGCCGCCGAGACCCAGGGGCGGGCCGAGCAGACCCTGGCCCGGGCCCGCGCCGAGGCCGCGAAGATCACCGCCGCCGCCGAGCAGCAGGGCCAGGACGCCCTGGCCGCGGCCAAGGCGGCGGCCGCCGAGAACCGGGCCGCCGCCGAGCGCGAGACCGCCGAACTGCGGCGTGAAGCCGCCGAGTTCGACCAGCGGGTGCGCACCGAGGCGGGTGCCGCCGCCGAGGCGCTGACCGCCGACGCCCAGGCCGAGGCGAACGCCGTGCGCGACGCCGCGGTCGCCGACGCCGAGCGGGTGCGCACCGAGGCCGACACCGAGGCCGCCCGCACCCGGGCCGAGGCCGAGGCCGCTGCGAAGGCGCTGCGCGAGGAGAGCCTGCGCGAGCACGAGGCGGCCGCCGCCGGACTGCAGCGCGAACGCGAGGAGACCGCCGAGCAGCTGGCCGCCGCCCGCGCCGCCCGGGAGCAGGCCGAGCAGGCCGCCGCCGAGCTGGCCGAGCGCACCGCCGAGGAGGCCAACGAGGTCCGCGCCGCCGCCGACGAGTACGCCGCCCGGCAGCGCGAGAGCGCCGACCGCGAGGCCGCCGAGCTGCGCGCCCTCACCCAGCGGCAGACCGCCGAGCAGCGCGAGAGCGCCGAGGCCTACGCCGACCGGGTCCGTACCGAGGCCGAGCAGGCCGCCGCCGAGCTCGCCGAGCGCACCGCCGCCGAGACCACCGCGCAGCGCGAGGCCGCCGACCGGTACGCCGCCGAGCTGCGCACCGAGGTCGAGCAGTACGCGACCGACCGCCGCACCGAAGCCGACGAGCTGCTGGAGCAGGCCCGTACCACCGCCGAGCAGCGCCTCGCCGAGGCCGCCGAGGACGCCGAGGCCACCCGGGAGAAGGCGGCCGCCGAGCTGGCGCTGGCCAACGAGCAGGCCGAGACGGTCCGGGCCGAGGCCGGCCGGGAGCTGTCCGAGGCCCGTGCCACCGCCGAGAGCGTCCGTGCCGAGGCGGCCGCCGTCCTGGAGCAGGCCAGGGCCGACGGCGAGGAGGTGCTCGCCGCCGCCCGCGCCGAGGGCGCCGAGCTGGTCGCCGCCGCCGACGAGGAGGCCGCCGGGATCCGCCAGTCGGTGGCCGGCCTGCACGAGGCCGCCGCCGAGCAGATCACCGCGCTGAAGGCCGCCGCCGAGCAGGAGGCCGCCGGGATCCGCGAGCGCGCCGAGCAGGACGCCGCCGAGACCCGCGCCCTCGCCGAGCGCGAGACCTCCGAGCAGCGCGCGGCCGCCGAGGAGTACGCCACCGAGCACCGCGCCGAGGCGGACGCCTACGCGGCCGAGGTGCGCGACCTGGCCGACCGGGAGACCGCCGAACAGCGCGACCTGGCCGAGCAGTACAGCACCGAGCAGCGCGAGGCCGCCGACCGGTACAGCGCCGACCTGCGCGCCCGTACCGAGGCCGAGGCCGCCGCCCTGCGCGAGCAGACCGAGCTGGAGCTCGCCGCCGAGCGCGAGGCCGCCGAGGCCGAGCTGGCCCGCCGGCGCGCCGAGGCCCAGGCCTACGACGAGCAGCTGCGCGCCGACGCCGAGGCCGAGCTGCGCGCCGCCCGGGAGGCCGCCGAGCAGCTGCGTGCCGACGCCGAGGCCCAGGCCGCCCGGACGGTCGCCGAGGCCGAGGAGCTGGCCGCCGGCCTGCGCGCCGAGGCCGAGGAGTACGCCCTCGCCACCCGCTCGCTGGCCGACGAGTACGACAGCGCCACCCACGCCCGCGCGGACGCCTACGACGCGCAGACCCGGGAGGCCGCCGAGCAGTTCGACAAGGCCACCCGCGAGCAGGCCAAGTCCGTCCTGGAGAAGGCCTTCGCGGACGCCGAGGCGCTCGGCGAGGACGCCCAGACCACCGCGCTGGCCACCACCGCCGCCGCCGAGGAGCAGGCGGACGCGATGGTCGCCGCCGCCCGCAAGGAGGCCGACCGCCTGGTCGCGGCCGGCGAGGCGGCCGGGCAGGCGGCGGTCGAGAAGGGCCGCGCCGACGCGGACGCGCTGCTCGCCGAGGCCCGCCGGGACGCGACCGCCATCCGCGAGCGCGCGGAGGAGCTGCGCGAGCGCACCGACGCCGAGGTCGAGGCGCTGCACGAGCGCGCCCGCAAGGAGAACGCGGCGGCCATGAAGTCGGCCGGCGAGCGGGTGGACGCCCTGGTGACGGCCGCTCAGGAGCAGCTGACGGAGGCAGAGGAGCAGGCCGTGGCCACCGTCGCCGAGGCCGAGGAGCGCGCCGCCGCCCTGATCGCGGCCGCCGAGGAGCGCGCGGGCGAGCTGACCTCGGAGGCCTCCGCGGAGGCCAGCAAGGTCCGGCTCTCCGCCGTCCGCAAGGCCGAGGGCCTGCTCAAGGAGGCGGAGACCAAGCTCGCCAACTCCACCGACCGCGCCGAGGCGCTGATCGAGAAGGCCGAGGCCAAGCTGCAGTCGGCCGAGGCCGAGGCGGAGGAGCGGCTGGAGGTCGCCGCCACCGAGGCGGAGAAGCGGCTGCGGGACGCCGAACGCACCGCCGACGAGCAGATCGAGCTGGCCAAGGCCGAGGCCGAGCGCCTGGTCGCCGAGGCGAAGGCCGAGGCCAAGCGGGTCACCGACGAGGGCCGGCGCGAGCTGGACGAACTGGTGCGCCGTCGCAAGGACATCAACACCGAGATCTCCAGGGTCCAGGACGTGCTGTCCGCGCTGGAGGCCTTCGAGGCGCCGACACCGGTCGCCCAGACCAACGGGGGAAGCAGCAAGAAGGACGGGGGTGCCAAGGCCGGTGCCGGAGTTGGCTCCCCCCGGTCGGGTGGCAATCGCTCCAAGAACGCACCACCCGATTGAGCGGACATTGGCGGTCATTGTCCGTGAGACAACGGCATTTCGCCGTCGACACTCCGGTACCGTGTCAGGATTCCCTCAACCACCTCAGCGGTTTGACGACAGGAAGCCCAGAGTCCCATGAGCGACAGTCACTCCCCTCACGGCTTCGACCTGGTGCGCCGTGGGTACGAGCGCGCCCAGGTCGACGAGCGGATCACCAAGCTGGTGGCCGATCGTGACAGCGCACTGACCCGGATCAGCGCGCTGGAGAAGCGCATCGAGGAGCTCCACCTGGAGACCCAGACCGCCCAGGCCGCGGTCGCCGAGCAGGAGCCCTCCTACGCCGGTCTCGGAGCCCGGGTCGAGAAGATCCTGCGGCTCGCCGAGGAGGAGGCCAAGGACCTGCGCGACGAGGCGCACCGCGCCTCCGAGCAGCACCGCGAGCTCGCCGAGGCCGCCGCCCAGCAGGTCCGCACCGAGGCCGAGAACTACGCCAAGGACCGCAAGGCCAAGGCGGAGGACGAGGGCCTGCGGATCGTCGACAAGGCGAAGAGCGACGCCGCCCAGCTGCGCGCCGAGGCCAACAAGGACGCCCAGAACAAGCGCGAGGAGGCGGACGCCCTCTTCGAGGAGACCCGCACCAAGGCCGCCCAGGCCGCGCTGGAGTTCGAGACCAACCTGGCCAAGCGCCGCGAGCAGTCGGAGCGCGACCTGGCCGCCCGTCAGGCCAAGGCCGAGAAGCGCCTCGCCGAGATCGAGCACCGGGCCGAGCAGCTGCGCCTGGAGGCGGAGAAGCTGCGCACCGACGCCGAGCGCCGTGCCCGCCAGACCGTCGAGACGGCCCAGCGCCAGTCCGAGGACATCGTGGCGGACGCCAACGCCAAGGCCGACCGCATCCGCAGCGAATCCGAGCGCGAGCTCGCGGCGCTGACCAACCGCCGCGACAGCATCAACGCCCAGCTGACCAACGTCCGCGAGATGCTGGCGACGCTGACCGGCGCGGCCGTGGCCGCCGCCTCGCTGCCGAACGACGACACCATGGGCGTGCCCGCCCAGCAGTCGCGCTGACGCCCGGCAGTCGCGCTGCCGCCCGGCGGCGAGCCCGGGCCGGCACGGTCCGGCGCGGCCCTTGTGACAGGCCCTCACCCTCCCGGGTGAGGGCCTGTCGGCTTTCCGCGCGTCACTACCTCGGGTAGGCCCCGTCGGGCCGCTGGTGGCCGCTGCTGAGCTGGTTGCCCTCGTCGTCCGAGACGGTGCCGAACCAGGAGGTGCACCAGACCGACACCGAGTCGGGCCAGTACTGGACCTCGAACGGGTGCCCGGGCCCGTAGTCGCCGTACGAGGTGACGATGAAGGTCTCCCCCGGGCGGAGCCAGTAGTCCTCCCCGAGCGGTTCCAGGGTCAGTTCGACCAGTCCCTCGCCGCGGTTGGTCACCGGCATCCGGCCGGTCACCTCCAGGGCGGAGAAGTCCCAGCCCGCCGCGTCCCGACTCATCCGGCGGCCACCCGGGCGAGCAGCCGGCGGACGGCCGCGTCGAACGCCCCGGGTGCCTCCAGGGCCGTCAGGTGGCCCACCCCGGGGACGACGGTCAGCTCGGCGTCCGGGCGGGCCCGGAGCATCGCGTCGGCTTCCTCCGCGGGCACCAGGGCGTCCTGGGCGCCCGTGACGACCGAGACCGGCACCCGCAGCCCCGCCAGGACGTCCAGCGAGTCGGGGCGAGCCGCCATGGCCCGCTGGGCCCAGGCGACGGAGGCGGGCGGCGCGGCGGCGACCATCTCCCGCACCCGCTCGAGCAGGTGCCCGGAGTCCGGCCCGAGCTGCCCGGCCGCGACGTCCTCGTCCAGCAGCAGTCGGACGCTGTTCCGGGCGGTGACGGCGGCGGCGATCCGCTCGCGGTTCGCCCGGGCCGCATCGGCGTCGGCGGTGGCGCGGGTGTTGGCGAGCAGCAGTCCGGCCAGCCGGTGCGGGTGGCGGCGGGCGAAGGCCAGCGCCACGTAGCCGCCCATGGAGAGTCCGCCGACCACCGCGCGCTCGATCCCGGCCGCGTCCAGCAGCAGGGCGAGGTCGTCGGCGACCAGGTCCAGCGAGGGTTCGTCGGGCCCGAGTTCGGTGCCGCCGAAGCCCCGCTGGTCGGGGGCGAGCACCCGGACCTCGTCGCCGCTCAGGCCGGGCAGCGCGTCCAGTTGGGTGGACCACATCGAGGCGTTCAACGGAAAGGCGTGCAACAGCACCAGGGGTGTTCCGGTTCCGCTCTCACGGACCGACACTACGGAGGGGAGACCACTCACGCGCCCACCTCACTACGCCCGGCGTGGGCGCCGGCCCACGCGTACCCCTCGATGACTGGCCCGCTTCGCTCGCTCATGGGCCCCACCGTATTCCGGTGCGCCCGGCGGGCCCACTCAGCGGGCCGCGTTATCCGCTTTGTCCTAGCCTGACAAGGAGTAAGGGAGCGCGAATGATCGAGTTGCACGACCTGACAAAGCGTTACGGCAAGACGCTCGCGGTGGACCGGCTCAGCTTCCAGGTCCCCCGGGGGGTGGTCACCGGGTTCCTCGGCCCCAACGGCGCCGGCAAGTCCACCACCATGCGCATGATCCTCGACCTCGACCGTCCGACCTCGGGCCGGGTCACCATCGACGGCAAGCGCTACGGACAGCTCAGCGAGCCGCTCAAGTACATCGGGGCGCTGCTGGAGGCCAAGGCCGTGCACCCCGGCCGCACCGCCCGCGACCACCTGCTCTGGCTCGCCCAGAGCAACCGGATCCCGGAGCGCCGGGTGGACGAGGTGCTGGCCCTGGTCGGCCTCACCCCCGTCGCCCGCAAGCGGGCCCGCGGCTTCTCGCTCGGCATGGGCCAGCGCCTGGGCATCGCCTCCGCCCTGCTCGGCGACCCGGAGATCGTCATGTTCGACGAGCCGGTCAACGGTCTGGACCCGGAGGGCATCCTCTGGATCCGCAACCTCATGAAGCGCCTGGCCGCCGAGGGCCGCACCGTCTTCGTCTCCTCCCACCTGATGAGCGAGATGGCCGTCACCGCCGACCACCTGGTGGTGATCGGCCGGGGCCGGCTGCTCGCCGACCTCCCGATGCCGGAGTTCATCCGGCGCAACTCCCGCTCCGCCGTCCGGCTGCGCAGCCCGCAGCCCGAGCGCCTGCTCGACGTGCTGGCCGCGGCCGGCCTGCGGCACGAGCCGGGCCCGGAGGGCTCCTACGAGGTGGTCGACGGCGACCTCGCCGCGCTCGGCGAGCTGGCCGCGGCGCACGGCGTGGTGCTGCACGAACTCAGCCCGCAGCAGGCCTCGTTGGAGGAGGCGTTCATGCAGATGACGGCGGACTCGGTGGAGTACCACGCGGGCGAGGGGCCGGGCCGGGACGCGGCCGGCGCGCCCGGCACGTGGGGTGCCGGGTGGAAGGCGGCCGGCGCCCGGTCGGCCGACGCCCGGTCCACCGACGCCCGGGCGGCCGCCTCGGCACGGCAGGAGGAGAACTGAGATGGCGTACTTCCCGGCGATCGTGCGCTCCGAGTGGACGAAGATCCGCAGCGTCCGCTCCACCGTCTGGACGCTCGCGCTGACCTTCGTCGTCACCGTGGGCATCGGCGCACTGCTGTCCCTGCTCACCAACAACAACTTCACCGAGTTCCGGCGTCACGACCAGGCCCCGTTCGACGCCACCGGCACGGCCTTCTCCGGCATCATGCTCGGCGAGCTGGCCATCATCGTCTTCGGCGTGCTGGCGATCGGCAACGAGTACAGCACCGGGATGGTCCGGGTCACCCTGGCCGCCGTCCCCCAGCGCGGCACCCTGCTCACCGGCAAGGCGCTGGTGCTGGGCGCGCTGGCCCTGGTGGTCTCGCTGGTGACGGCCTTCGTGACCTTCTTCGTCGGCCAGTCGCTGCTCGGCAGCCACTCGACGACCCTGGGCGAGCCGAACGTGCTGCGCGCGGTGTTCGGCGCGGCGCTGTACCTGACGATGCTCTGCCTGTTCTCGGCCGGGGTCACGGCCATGCTGCACAACCAGACGCTCGCCCTCGGCGTGCTGGTGCCGTTCTTCTTCCTGCTCTCGCCGATCCTCTCGGCGGTGCCGAAGGTCAAGACCCTGGCGCACTACTTCCCCGACTACGCGGGCTCGCGGATGCTGCTGGTGTACGAGCAGAACGGCCAGCCGTACGGGCCGTGGGCGGGCTTCGCGATCTGCCTGGCCTGGACCGCGGCCGCCCTGGTCGGCGGCGCGCTGGTGCTCAAGAACCGCGACGCCTAAGGAGGCGTGGCCGGGCCCGGGAGGGCGGTCAGTACCGCGGAGCGCCGCGGCCCCGCAGGATGTTGGAGGCCCGGCGCTCCCGCGCTCCCCAGCACGCGCGGTGCCAGTGCCGCCGGTCGTCCACCCCGGCGCCGTGCATCGGCCAGGCCACCACGTGGCCCACCCCGGGCGGGATCTCCTGGTCGCAGCCCGGGCAGCGGTAGGACCGCCCCGAGGTGCCCGCGACGGTCTGGACCACCCAGTCGTCGCCCCGGTAGTTCTCGGTTCGGCGCAGCGATCCGCCGAGCGGTTCGGCCGGCTCGGCGCTCTCGCGCTGGGCGCTCTTGATCCGGTTGCGGCGGGGCACGGCGGACTGCCTCTCTTCCGGGGGCTCGAAGCCGTTCCAGCCTACGGCCGCCCGGCCCCTGGAACGGCCTCTATCACGGGTCGGGCCGGTGGTCCGGTGTTTTTGCCGAGATCCACCCGATCATCGAGCAGATTCGGGGTTCAGCGTGCCATTGGCACATGACATCGGATACCCACGAAGGGAACAGGCGGGGCTCGCAGACCCTGCGTGCACCCGAGGAGGCCCAAGGATGACCAAGACCACCCCCCGCGCCGAGACCCGTCGGCCCGTCGGCGTCCGGCCGCCCGCCCCCGGTCCGGCGCTGGCCTCCGCGCCGCCGCTGACCGCCGTCCCGGGCGAACCGCTCACCGCCGGACAGCGCAGCGGCGCGCTGCCGCCGGACACCGCACCGGTGCGGGTCGGCGCGTTCCTGCTGTCCGCGCAGTTCCCCGGCCAGACCCACGGCGAGGCGCTGGAGCGGACCGTCCGGGCCACCGTCGAGGCCGAACGCGCGGGCCTGGACAGCGTCTGGCTGGCCGAGCACCACTTCGTCCCGTACGGGGTCTGCCCCGACGCGGCGACGCTGGCCGGGCTGCTGCTCGGCCGCACCCGCCGCATCGGCGTCGGCACCGCCGTCAGCGTGCTCTCCACCCGCCACCCGGTGGTGCTCGGCGAGCAGGCCGCGCTGCTGCACCTGACCTCCGGCGGACGCTTCACCCTGGGGGTCGGCCGCGGCGGGCCGTGGATCGACCTGGACGTCTTCGGCAGCGGCGTGGACGCCTACGAGACCGGGTTCCCGGAGCGCCTCGACCTGCTGATGCGCTGGCTGCGCGGCTCCCGGGTGGGCGCCGACGGCCCGCAGTTCTCCTTCCCGGAGGTGCCGGTGGTGCCGCAGGCCACCGAGTCGCTGCGCCGCCCCGGCCTGGGCAGCTGGCTCGGCCTGGACGAGCCCTCCGGCCCGGTGCGCTTCCCGCGCCAGCGCCAGGACCCCGACGGTCTCGCGGAGGAACTCACCAGCGCCGGACGGCCGGTGGCCGGCCCGCCGGTGGTGGTCGCCTGCACCTCGCCGAACGGCGTGAAGCTGGCTGCCGAACGCGGCCTGCCGATGCTCCTCGGCATGCACTCGGGCGACGACGACAAGCTGCGCATGCTGGAGCTCTACCGCGCCGCCTGGCTGGCCGCCGGACGCGGCGAGGAGCAGCTGCGCCGGATCAACCGCCAGCACGTCGCCGCCGGGGTGGCGCAGGTGGACGACCGCACCTCGCAGGCCCGGGCCGTCCTGCTGAACTCGATGCCCGGCTGGTTCGAGTACGGGCTGGGCGCGCACCGCACCGTGGACGGCCGCGAGCGGAAGATGCGCGACCCGCACCAGTACACCGAACTCCTCTGCGACCTGCACGCGGTGGGCACGCCGAGGCAGTGCGCCGACCGGCTGCTGGCCACCGCCGAGCGCACCGGCATCCGCCGGTTCGCCCTGCTCGCGGAGGGCAGCGGGGACCGCGAGGCGACCGTGCACAACATCGCCCGGCTCGGCTCCGAGGTGCTGCCGCAGCTGAGTTGAGAGCCGTGACCGCCGCCCGTCCCCCCGCACCGGGGGGACGGCAACGGCCGACACCGCCGGGATCAGCAGTCCCGCAGTTCCTCGGACTGGTTGAGCAACTGCTCCCGGACGGACGTGAAGCGGTCGTAGCGCGCCTCGTTGGCCTCGGACGGCAGGAACACCGCCACCCGGTGACAGTTCTGGAACGCCAGCCGCACCCCGAAGTGCCGCTGCAGGGCGCCCCGGATGGCATCGCTGGCCAGGGCGCGCAGCAGCTGGCCGCGGGCCTGCTCACTGGGCGGCGGCACCTGGTTGTCGGCGAAGTCGGTGCCGTCGACCTTCGCCTGGGCGACCAACGAGCTGATCAGGTCCCAGGCGTACGGCAGCGAGACGCGGACGCAGTCGACGAATTCCCGCTCGTCGACCTCGCCCCGCTCAGCCTTCTCCAGCAGGGCCGGTGAGACGTCGAGCGACATGGATTCTCCTCTCGCGGTCCACCCGCGCGGCGCCCGGGTGGTCGTGCGTAGTCCAAGCTCACAAGTGAGGGTGGGCGAAATCGCAGGGATGTCCGGAACACGGTGGTACGGGGGTTTCCGGCACCTTTGCGAAAGGCGGGGGCACACGGGACGTGACGTCCCGGACACCGACCGCGTCAGAACAGCGTGGCAGTCAACGGCGGGGAGGGCTGGTCATTCCTGGGGATTACTCCGGAAACACGCCTTGGTGCACCAGATTGGCCAGATCCCGTCGGATCGTTCATCTGAACTCTCCATCCCCGTTGACAGCGAACCCGCAGTCGTGCCGTCACACACCGTAGCGGCCGGATGGCGCGGGCGCCAGAGCGCGACGAGGCGGCGGTGGGATCGCCGAACCTCCATGTTCGCGGGGTTCGCGCTTTCTTCACCCGGTCGTCGCGGAATCGCATCAACTGGCCCCGGTGGGCTAGCGTGGTCGACCGTGCGTCTCGTAATTGCCCGCTGCTCAGTCGACTATGCCGGTCGGCTCTCCGCCCATCTGCCCTCCGCCACCAGGCTCATCCTGGTCAAGGCCGACGGCAGCGTCAGCATCCACGCCGACGACCGCGCCTACAAGCCGCTCAACTGGATGTCCCCGCCGTGCGCCCTCAAGGAGGCCGACGGGGTCTGGACGGTGGAGAACAAGGCCGGCGAGAAGCTCATCATCACCCTGGAGGAGGTGCTGCACGACTCCTCCCACGAGCTCGGGGTGGACCCGGGTCTGATCAAGGACGGCGTGGAGGCGCACCTCCAGGAGCTGCTCGCGGACCGGATGGAGGTGCTCGGCACCGGCTGGTCGCTGATCCGCCGCGAGTACCCGACCGCGATCGGCCCGGTCGACATCCTCTGCCGTGACGCCGACGGCGCCACGGTGGCCGTCGAGATCAAGCGCCGCGGCGAGATCGACGGCGTCGAGCAGCTCACCCGCTACCTCGAACTCCTCAACCGGGACCCGCTGTTGGCCCCGGTCAAGGGCGTCTTCGCCGCACAGGAGATCAAGCCCCAGGCACGCGTCCTGGCCACCGACCGGGGCATCGGCTGCGTGGTCCTGGACTACGACGAGCTGCGCGGCATCGACGACGACAAGCTCAAGCTGTTCTGATCCTCAACTCGGGGACGAGGTCGCGGATCCCGTCCCGGTCGGCGTCGTCGGCGTGGCCGGCGGCGCCGTCGTCGGTGTCGGGCTCGGGGTGGTCGACGGCGCCACCGTGTGGCTCGGCGTCGGCTGGGAGGGCTTCGGGCCCGGCTGGGTCGGCTGCGACTGCCCCGGCGGCTGGGAGGGCTGCGGCTGTCCCGGTGCGGGCGGCTGCGGCTGCGGCTGCTGCGGGGCGTCCGAGGTGGTGGCTCCGGGCGAGGCGCTGGCCCTCCTGGTCGGCGAGGCGCTCGACGGGTGCGAGGCGCTGCCGCTGACCGTGGGCTCCGCACCGGTGCCCACCCCCGCCGGGCCGCTCGGATCGCCCCCGCCCGTACCGGGCGCCGCCGGGCCGCTGTCGGCGGACGGCACCGGCATCGGCGCGTTCCCGGTGTCGCCCGCGTCGTCCAGCCGGCCGTGCGGGTCGTTCCCCCGGTGCTCCTCGGGCCCGGTGATGCTCATCGCCACCGCCGTGCCGAGCATGCCGAAGGTGAGCACGGCGGCGGAGGCCACCACCACCCGGCGCCGCTTGCGGGCCCGGGCCTTCAGCCCGGCCGGCACCCGGGCGGCGATCTTGCGGATCACCGGGCCGCGGCCCGGCGCCGCCGCGGCCGCGGCGGCGGGCAGCTGCCGGCCCTCGGCGCGCAGCAGGTCGAGCATCCGGCGCGCGGCGGCGACCCCGCGTTGCTCCCCGGCGGTGACCCGCAGGGTGAGCGCGGTCTCCAGCTCGGCGATCGCCCGGGACGGCTGCTGGACGCAGAGCGCGTGGACGCCCGCCTCGTGGTGGAACCACGCCTGGTCGACCGTCGCGCCGGTGCGCCGGGCGGCCTCCAGACCGAGCTGGAGCACCCGCTCCCAGGCGCCCCAGCGCAGCGACAGCGCCAGTGCGGGCGCCGCCGCCCGGGCCAGTCGGACCACCGCCTCGTGCCGCCCGGCGGCCCGGTCGGCCAGCAGGACCCCGACGATGACCTCGGCCTCGGCGGCGATCTGCTCCAGCGTCACCGAACTGTGCCCGACCCACCAGGCGAAGTGCTGGGCGGCGCCGTCCACGCAGCCGCGGGCCGGCCAGTGCGGCAGGAGCAGTTCCAGCGCCCCGGCGGTCAGCCGGTGGTGCCCGCCGATGGACACCGCCAGCCCGGCGTCGGCGAGTTCGGCCAGCGCGCTCTCGCCCTGGCCGACGTCGATCAGCGCGGGCAGGTGCGGTGCGGTCGGGCACTCGCCGCCGAGCGCGACGGCGAGCCGCAGCACGGCCTGCGCGGGCTCGCTCAGCCCCTCGGCGAGCCGGACGGCGGGCGAGGCGGTCTCGGCGACCGAGGGCAGCGGGACGGTGCGGCGCAGCGCGTCCTCGCGCACCGCCGGATCGGGGTCGCGGGCGGGCTCGTCGAGCGCGCCGAAGACATCCAGCCGGTCCTCCTCGGCGGCGACCAGCGCGTCCACCGCGACGTCGCGCTGGCGCAGCAGCGCGGCGGCCTGGACGAAGCGCAGCGGCAGTCCCTCGGACTCGAACCAGAGGTCGACCGCCCACGCCTTCTCGGCGACGTCCAGGGGCCGTCCGGCCAGGCGGGCGGTGAGGGTGAGGCAGGCGGAGCGGGAGAGCCCGGCGACGGGGTGGTCCTGCAGCCGGGAGCCGGCGGGCAGCGCCGGGCCGCCGGGGGCGACCGAGATCAGGAAGGCGCAGCGGGGGGCGGCGGCGAGCAGTTCCTCCAGCTCGGCGCCGGTCGGCTCGGCCTCGTCGATCACGACGACGGCGCTGATCCCGGCGAGGTGGGCGGCCAGCTGACCGGGGTCGGGGCGGTAGCCGGGGGCGTGGTGGGTGGCCGCGAAGAGGTCCTGGAGCAGGTCGGCGGCGGTGCGGCGGTGGCCGCAGAGCTGGACGACGCCGCCGGGGGCGAGGTCGGCCGCGGCCTCGGCGACGGCCGACAGCAGGGTGCTGCGGCCCGAGCCGGCCTGGCCGACCAGGCGTATCGACCGGCCCTCCGCGAGCAGGCCGAGCAGTTCGGCGATGTCGGCCTCGCGGTCGAGCAGCGGCAGGTCGGTGGGCCCGGCGCCGAGGGCGAGCGGGCCGACGGCGCGGCCGACGCCGCCGACCGGGCCGCGGGCGGGTTCGCTGCGCTCGAGCCGGCGCGGGCGGGGGCGCCACTCCTCCGGACAGGGCCGGGCCTCGGAGCCGTCCGGGGCTCCGACACCGACCAGCAGGCCGCCGGAGACCAGTTCCCCACCGCGGGTGCGGACGGCCTCCTGCCGGAACTCCCCGGTTGGCTGTGCCACGTTCTGCTCCGCATCGTGCTCGGCCGCCGGCCCCGCGCCGGGCGGCACACGTCTCGGTCGCGGCCGCGGGCGGGCCCTGGGCGGCCGTCTTCTGACGGGCAGACTCTCGCACATCCGGGCCCGCGCGTGTAGCGCGGTCCGGTCGGAGGAGGCCGGAGACCGTGCGCTCAGAGCACGTGGGCCTCGGCGATGCCGCCGTCGACGGCCAGGATGCGGTGCAGTTTGGTGGCCACCAGCAGCCGCTGGAGCTGCGCGGGGACGGAGCGCAGGACGAGCCGGCGGCCGATCCGGCCGGCCCGCCGGTGGGTGCCCATGATCACGCCGAGGCCGGTGGCGTCCCAGAACTCCAGTCGGGCGAGGTCCAGCACGAGGTCGCCGAGTCCCCCGTCCACGGCCTGGTGCAGCAGGGCCCGCGCGTCGGCGGCGGTGCGCACGTCGAGGCGGCCTTCGATGGCCAGCGCCGTGTGGTCGCCGGTGATGCGCATGCTCTCCTCCTTCGCCTGGGTGGCCTGGTCGGGGTGGTCCGCCCCGGCCGCGCGGACTCGGGAGCGGGGGTCCGGATCGGGCTGGGACCGCCGGGCGGGACGCCTGTGGCGGCTCGGCCCGCACCCGCCCCGGTCGGAATGCCGGGTTCCCTCATCTGACGGTGGAGCAGCGCCGCAGGTTGCTGGTTCCCGCCCCGGTCTGAAGCAACTTCACTCGTCCGAGGGAATATACGCAGGAACTCTCCACACCTACGCTCGATTACCGCCCAAATCACCCGTCTGCGGCACCCGGCGTGAGGAAACTCACCCGTCCCGGCGCGGTGGGCCGCACGATGCTCCGATCGCACGGCCCACCAGGGCGTTCAGCGCCGTCGGCTCACTTGCCCTCGTACGGGTAGAAGCCGCGGCCGCTCTTGCGGCCGAGGTCGCCGGCGGTGACCATCCGGGCCATGATCTCCGGGGCGGCGAACTTCTCGTCCTGGGTCTCGGTGTAGATGTTGCGGGCGGCGTGCAGCAGGATGTCCACCCCGGTCAGGTCGGCGGTCTGCAGCGGGCCCATCGCGTGGCCGAAGCCCAGGCGGCAGGCGGTGTCGATGTCCTCGGCGGTGGCCACGCCCGACTCGTACAGCTTGGCGGCCTCCACGACCAGCGCGGTGATCAGGCGGGTGGTGACGAAGCCGGCCACGTCGCGGTTGACCACCACGACCTCCTTGCCGACGCCCTCGGCGTAGGCGCGGGCGGCGGCCAGGGTCTCGTCGCTGGTCTTGTAGCCGCGCACCAGCTCGACCAGCTTCATCATCGGGACGGGCGAGAAGAAGTGCACGCCCACGACGGACTCCGGGCGCTGGGTGGCGGCGGCGATCCGGGTGATCGGGATGGCGGAGGTGTTGGAGGCCAGCACGGCGCCGTCCTTGGCGAGCTTGTCCAGCTCGCGGAAGACGCCCTCCTTGACGTCCAGCTGCTCGAACACGGCCTCGACCACGATGTCGGCCTCGGCGACGGCGCCCAGGTCCGTGGTGGTGGTGATCCGGCCCAGCGCGGCCTCGGCGTCCTCGGCGCTCATCCTGCCCTTGGCGACGAACTTCTCGTACGAGGCGCGGATGCCCGCGAGGCCGCGCTGCAGCGCCTCCTCGGTGACGTCCCGCAGCACCACCGGGTGACCGGCCTGCGCGGACACCTGGGCGATGCCGGCGCCCATCAGGCCGGCACCGATCACGGCGATCTGCTTGCTGGACGCATTGCTCATGGCTTGGTCTCCCGATGCCGTCGCCGCCCCGAGGGCGGGCCCTGAAGGCGGCTCAGGGCAGGGGTTGCCGCCGGAGAGCCGCATCGCTCAATTCCGGGACTCTAGTGCCAGGATCCGCCGGGCAGTAGCAATCGGGAGTGTGATCTGCAACCGACCTGGTCAGTCGCCCACGTCGCTGGTCAGACGGTCCCACGGCCTGACGGTCCTATGGTCCTAAGGTCCTACGGGTCCTACGGTTCTGCCGTTCTACGGTCCCCCGGCCTGGCGGGCCCTGCGGTCCCGCGGTCAGATGCTCAGCCCGAGGTCCTGGGCCAGGATCGCCGCCTGCACCCGGCTGCGCAGCCGCAGCTTCGCCAGGATCCGGCTCACATGGGTCTTGGTGGTCGCCTCCGCCATCTCCAGCCGGCGCGCGATCTCCCCGTTGGACAGCCCCGCCCCGATGCAGGCCAGCACCTCCCGCTCACGGGCGGTCAGACCGGCCACCGCCGCCTTCGCCTCCGGCCCGACCTGCCGCTCCGGGCGGGCGAAGGCGCCGATCAGCCGCCTGGTCACCGAGGGCGCCAGCATGCCGTCCCCGCGCGCCACCGTGCGGATGCCCTCGACCAGGGTGTCCGCCTCCAGGTCCTTCAGCAGGAACCCGGCCGCACCGGCCCGCAGCGCGCCGTAGACGTACTCGTCCAGGTCGAAGGTGGTGAGCACGAGCACCTGGGCGGCCCCGGCGGCGACCACCTGGCGGGTCGCCGAGACGCCGTCCAGCCGGGGCATCTGCACGTCCATCAGGACCACGTCCGGCCGCAGCTCCAACGCCAGCCGGACGGCCTCCTCCCCGTCGGCGGCCTGTCCGACCACCTCCAGGCCGGGCTCGGCCCGCAGGATCATCACCAGCGCGGTCCGCACCGCCGCCTGGTCCTCGGCCACCAGCACCCGGATCGTCATGCCCGTCCCCCGCTCTCCCGGTCGTGCGGCAGCACCGCGCGCACGCTCCACCTGCCGTCCTTCGGCCCGGCCTCCAAGCTGCCGCCGAGCAGCCCGGCCCGCTCCCCCATGCCCACCAGTCCGGCCCGTGCGCCTGGCAGTTCGCGCCCCGGTTCGTCCCGGTACGGGCTGTCGACGGCGATCCGCAGCTGCTCCGGCCCGAACTCCAGCCGCAGGGTGACCAGTCCGGGTCCGGCGTGCTTGAGCGCGTTGGTCAGCGACTCCTGCACGATCCGGTACGCGGCCAGGCCGACCGGCACCGGCACCTCGCCTCGCTCGCCGTCCTCGGTCAGCTCGAAGTCCAGCCCGACTCCCTGCCCCGCCGCCCGGGCCTTCACCAGCAGGGCGTCCACCGCGGCGAGGTCGGGTGCCGCGTAGGACTCGTCCGCCTCCCCGCCGCCGCTGTCGCGGAGCAGTCCGATCATGCGACGCATTTCGGCCAATCCCTGGACGCTGTTCTCCCGGATCACCGCCAGCACCTCGACCAGCGGATCGTCCTCGGCCAACCGCCGTCGCCGGGCGACCGACTGGGCGCCGGTGGCGTGGATCGCGATCGCCGACAGGTGGTTGGCCACCACGTCGTGCAACTCCCTTGCCATCCTGGCCCGTTCGGCGACCACCGCCTCACGCCGGTCCATCTCCGAGAGCAACGCGGTCTGTTCGGCCCGCAGCCGCTCGGTCTCCGCCTCCTGCCGGTGCTTGCGCACCACGTCCCCGGTCCACACCGGCGCCAGGAACACCAGCGAGCTGACCACCACGATCAGCAGCCCGGCCCCGGTGCCGGATTTCCACCAGATCAGGCTGGAGAGCACCAGCACCGTCGAGCCGCCGGTCAGGTGCAGCACCCGCGACATCCGGGCAGTGCCGTAGACCACCGCCGCATACAGCAGATCGGTGTACATGATCATCGTCGCCAGCAGACTGCCGGCGCACAGGCTCCCGGCGAACGTCAGCCCGCCGAGCGCCACCGTGAGCACCGGCCGGGTGCGCCGCACCAGCTCCAGCCCGGCCATCACCACCAGCGGCAGCACCACGGCCCACAGCGGCAGCCGGTCGGCGCCTTCGTACACCTTGAAGACGATCAGGACCGCGCCGCCGAGCAGCCCGGCCAGGGCGATCAGCCGGTCCACGCGGCGCGGGGGGATGGGCGGTACGAGCACGCCCCCATCTCACCATCCCCGGGCCCCTCCTCCGCTCCCGTCCACGGAGGAGGCGGCTACATCGAAAGGTGCAGGCCCCTCCGGCACCGGGCGACGACGACACCGCCGCACCCGCGCGGGAGGCTGGTCGCACCGCCGAGACGTCCGGGAGCAGAACGTGATCGTCACCCTCATCGCCGCGGCCGAGATCTCCTGGTGGATCGTGCTCGGCCTCGCGCTCTCCGCCCGCTACCTGCTGCGCTGGCGCCGCACCAGCACCGCGCTGCTGATCGGCCTGCCGCTGGTCGACCTCGCCCTGTACGTCCTCACCGTGCTGAACCTGCGCGGCGGCGCCGAGGCCGGCTGGATGCACGCCCTCGCCGCGAGCTACGCCGGCTTCTCGGTCGGCTACGGCCCCTCGCTGGTCGCCTGGGCCGACCGGCACTTCCTGCACCGCTTCGCCGGCGGCCCGAAGCCGCTGCCCTCGCCCAAGTACGGCCCGGAACGCACCGCGTACGAGTGGCGGATCGCGGGCCGCACCGTCGTCTCGTCCGCGATCACCCTGGCCCTGATCACCCTGCTCGTCCCGCTCTCGGCCGGCTCGGCCCACTTCGGCACCTTCGCCCAGTGGTACTGGCGGCTGGGCATCGCGGCCGTCGTCAACGTGATCGTGGCCGGCTGCTTCTCGATCTGGCCCAAGGAGCCGCCGGCCGGCGTACGGGTCGAGAACGGCCGGGTGGTGGAGCCGGCCCCGGCCGAGCACGCCGGCCCGCGGTCGTAGCCGCGCCCCGGTCCGGCCGGGTCCGGCCGGTCGTGCCGGGCTGGACCGGACCGGACCGGCCGGACGGGCCCTAGCGGCAATGCCGGTGACTTTGGTGTCTGTGGCTCGTTGGTTGTGGTGTGGCAAGGGTGGGGCAGGTCAAGTCGCCTGCGGGTGAGCGGTTGTCGGACC
>NZ_JBEPAK010000135.1:0-19787 GCF_040298565.1 Kitasatospora sp. NPDC001539
CCCCTCGCGACGCCGCACCGCCTCCTCGGTGGTCTCCGCGGCCAGCACCCGGTCCGCCCGGAACAGCCGCGGCTCGCCGTGCAGGTCGGCCACCATCCCCAGCTGCGCCGCCTCGGCGTGGTCAACGACTACGCGGACCGCCAGGTCGAGCAGGCCCGCGGCGGGCGATCGCCGTGCTGGACGACCGCGCCCGGCCGTTCGTCGCCAGCCGGCCGACCTGGGCACCGGACCCGGCCCGGCCGCTGCCGCGGCGGGCTGACGGCTACCTCACCCGAGGCTCGCCCCCTCTACCGCGTTGCGCCGAATCCCCGGGACGGCCGACGGCGCCGGGCCGTCAGGTGACGTCGAGAGTGGCGTTGGCGCTTTCGCCGGCGGCGGTTTGCTCGATTCGCCGGGCAAGCATGGTCGCCATCTTCTGCAGCTTCGGAACGTCCGACGGTCCCGTGAGCAGGACGCCGGCGTACGTGGTGCCCACCCGCATGAGGATGAGGTCACCGGTGCTGCTGCCGAACGTGCCGCTGTAGGCGGTGGTCTCGTTGCCGATCACCCCGACGGACAGCGGGGATGCGTTCTTCCCGTACTTCTTCGCATTCGTCGCGAGGTAGCTGCTGGCCTCCGCCGTGCCGGCGAAGGTGGTGATCTTGAAGGAGGCCTTCGCGGTGCCGGCCTCGAAGTCGGCGCTGCCGTCGAGCTTGCAGCCCGGGCAATCGTTGCCGTCCTCGTCGCTGACCTGGCTGACCGCCTGGTTGACCTCCTTGCGGTGGGCCGCCCAGCCGGGCATGGAGGCCGGGTCGGGAAGCGTCCGCTTGACCGTGCTCTCATCGGCGAGGACGGTCGAGAAGTCCGTCCACTTCTGTGGGGTCTGGCCGGTCGGCGAGCCTGCAACGGAACCGGAACCGGAACCGGAGCCGGAGCCGGAGCCGCAGGCGACCAGCGTTGCCGCCAGCAGAATCGATGCGGTGCCCATGCCCAGCCGTCGTGCGGCGGCTGCGTTGCGTCCGGCCATCCGGAACGTCCCCCTTCGTGTCGGCCACGGCCCGGCCGCCGTGCCTGAACAAGGTGCCGTCGGCGGGCGCGCTATGAAGATCATCTGATGATACGCCAGGGGCATGGCTTCCCTGCCCGGCCTCCTGGACCTGGTCTCCGCGCCGGCATTCGACGCGGCCGGCACGCGGCTGGCGGCTTCGGCGGTCCCTCTCGGCGATCCGTCGAAACCACCGGCGGCACGCGGTCGGCACGGTGCCCACTCTTCCTGCAGCGGCCTGCGCGTCACGCGTCCCGTGGCAGCCGAGGCCCGCACGGCGTCCTCGGCGCGGCCCGTCCGCCGCTATCGAGGAGAACGTCGAGCGGTACCGCGCCGATGACGGCGCCGCCGCACAGGCTCGCGCTCGTCCGTCCGCGCGCCGGCACAGGGCCGCCCCGTCCGCCGGGAAGGAGCCCGTTGCGCCGGCGTTCGCCGAGCCGGTCTCACACCCGGCCCTCAGCGGTGTCAGGCTCTCCACTGCCGGTGCAGGTGACCCGGCGGACCTCGAGGGGCGTGAGGCGGAGGGAACGGTCGTCGGTGGACGCGGTGTCGGGCTGCGCGGCGGGACCACCCCGATTGTCCGGCCCGCCGCCCAGACCGGCGAAGGCGGTGTCGACCAGGGTGTCGATGCGGACCGCCTCGGGCGCCCGCTGGGTGAGCAGCCAACGGTGGTAGACCGGGCCGTACAGCAGCTCGGTGGCGAGCTCGGCGTCGACGTCCGCGCGGATCTGGCCCTGCTGTTTGGCGAGTTCGATGCGCTCGGCGGCCCGGACCATCATGGGCCGGATGAGGCGCTCCCGCAGGGCTTCCGCGAGGGCGGGGTCGTGCTGCGCCTCACCGATGAGGGCTCGGTAGTGCTCGCCCACCGGTGAGGTGGCCAGGTTGCGCGCGGCGGCCTTCATCTGGGTCTTGAGGTCGGCCACCACGTCCCCGGTGGCGGGGAAGGGCGCGGACTGCCCCCAGACCCCCAGCAGGCCGTCCAGCAGGACGGCTCCCTTGGAGGGCCACCAGCGGTAGATCGTGTTCTTGCCGACACCGGCGCGGGAGGCGATGCCCTCGATGCTGAGCTTCGCGTAGCCGATCTCCTGGCACAGGTCCAGCGCGGCCTGGAGCACGGCCTTCGCTGCCGGCTCGCTGCGGCGGTCGGGACGTCTGGGTGACATGGGCGCAGTCTAGCCCGTGGGCGGCACGGATCGTTCCGTCTTGACAGCTCGTCAGCCCGGCGCCATCCTCTGGCTGCAGAACGAAACGGAACGCTCCGTGCCGCCAGGGGGGAGTGGCGCCGTCACCACTGACGCAGCCGTGGCGTGCCACGGAACGAGGGGAACATGCTCAAGATCGCAGCCATCGTCGGGACCGCCCGGCCCGGCCGCCGCGGCCGGACGGTCGCCGAGTGGGTCGCCGAAACCGACCCTGCCGAGCCGGGCGCCGCCACCCCGAGCCCCCACCAGCGCAAGACCCTCACCGAACTGCCGGACGACGTCATCCTCGGGCCCCGAGGGCTGCGCCCCGTCCGCGAAGGAGCCCTGACATGAGGAGCCCTGACATGAGCAGCCCTGACATGAGCGGACACCCCGCAGGCGCCGACCCGGTGGCGACCGCCCCGGTCGGCCCCCTCACGGAGGCCGCGCTCGACGAACTGGCCGCGACAGCCGCCGACGCGGCCGTCGTCGGTCTCGGCGAGTCCACCCGTTTCTCGCGCGAGACGTTCGAGATCCGGGACCAGCTCTTCCGCCGACTGGTCCGCCACCACGGCTTCCGGACGCTGGTCCTGCAGGACTCCGCCGACGCCGGCGCGAACCTCGACCGGTACGTGCTGGGTGGAGCGGGCTCGGCCGCGTCCGCCCTCGACGGCTCCTGGCGCCCGTGGCGCACGGGTCGGATGGTGGCGGCGCTGGAATGGATCCGAGCCTTCAACGCGGACCACCCCGGCGACCCCGTCCGGATCTTCGGCGTCAAGCCAGTCCAGGCTCGCCCCGCCGACTACGATGCCGTCCTCGCGCACGTCGCCCGCACGGCACCGGACCGGCTGGCCCAGCTGGAGTCCCACCTGTCCCCGATCCGGACCGCGCACGACACCGACGAACACGTGCAGCGCGCCCGCGGCACGCACCCGGGGCGCCCGTTCGCCCACCACGCCCGTGACGCGTTCGCGCTGGTCGAGTCGGTGACGACCGGGGACCCGGCCGACGGCGACGCCCTGGCCCGGATGCGCCGGATCCTCGACTTCCACCAGCGCAGCGTCGCCGGGAGCGGCAGCTACGCCGGCGAGGCCGCCGGCTGGGCCGCCACCGTCATCGACCATGAGCGAAGTGGTCGGCCCGTCGTCTTCTGGGACGGCATCGCCCACACCAGCGCGGCACCGGTCACGCTCGGACTCGCCCCCGAGAACGGCCCCCAGCCCACCGTCGGCAGCCTCCTGCGCGAGCGGTACGGGTCCCGGTACCTCTCGGTGGCGATCGGCTTCCACCACGGGGACCTCGGCGTCGCCACGGTGCCGGACCCGGCCCCCGACCTGCTCGACGCACGGCTCGGCGAAGCCGGCCTCGCCTCCTGCTGGCTGGACCTGCGCCGCGACGCCCGCCCGCCGTGGCGCGGACCGGCGAGAGCGCGGGTCATCAGCGGCGTCTACGAGCCGTCCCGCGACTCCCGCGAGTACCTCGCCGTCGATTCCCTCACCGACGCCTTCGACGTGCTGGTCCAGGTCCGCAGCACGACCCCGGCGGACTGGCTGTCCTGAGCGGACGGCAACCCCGCGCACGTTCCAGCGGGGGCAGCGGGCGAGTCCCGCTGCCCCCGCACCCACCCGCCGACCGGAAGAAGCAGTTGATGGATCTTGCAGGCCACCGCATCGTCGTCACCGGGGCGGGACGCGACTTCGGTCGCGCCCTGGCCCACCACTTCGCCGGTCTCGGCGCCGAACTCTTCCTCGCCGCCCGCACCTCGGCAGCGGCCGAGGGCACCCGTCGAGAGATCCTGAACCGCGGCCACGAACAGGTCCACGCCTTCGCCTGCGACCTGTCCGACCCCGCCTCCATCCGCTCCTTCGCCGACGAACTCGGCGAGCGCACCGACCACATCGACGTCCTGGTCAACAACGGCGCCCGCTGGCTCGAAGGCCCCGACCTGCTGTCGGCCTCCGACGAGGACGTGGCCGACACGATCGCCTCGGGCGGCGCCGGCACCGTCCTGGTGACCAAGAACCTGCTGCCCCTGCTCCTCGCCTCCGCGTGCCCGGACATCGTCACCCTGGTCTCCACCTGCGGCGTCCCCGGTGCCCACCACGCCAGGGCCCACGAGGCGTACTACGCCGCCAAGAACGCCCAGCGCGGCTTCACCGAGGCGCTCTCGCGCCGCCTGCGCCCCCAGGGCGTACGGGTCATCTCCCTCTTCCCGCCGGACTTCGACAGCTCCCGCGACATCCTCGATCCGGACTGGGACGCCGTCGCGCGTGACACCCACAGCCCCCTCGCCGCGCAATCGGTGATCGACTGCATCACCTTCGCGATCCGACAGCCCCGGGACTGCTTCATCAACGCCTTCCACTTCGAGCCGCTCAGCGCGACCCGGCCCCACTAGCAGGTCGTCGGATGCATCCGGCTTCGCGGTCACGGGGGGCGTGCTGCGGTTGGATGCCGGAGAGGGGGAACGGCATCGCGGGCATCCCGGTGACCTCGTGGCCGAGTGCTCGCGTCGTCGGCCCGCAGGGTCCGGTCGCGAGTGACCGGTGCTGCCCGACGTGAGGACGTGGGGAAAGGACGAACCGGCGCCGCTCGCAACGGCAGCCCGTGGACGGCTCTCCCCGGCACACCGGTTGACCGGTTGCGCGCACCGAAGGTCTCAGCACCCGACCGTTCGTGTGACCGCCGCCTGGCCGCCGACGAGGATGCGACGTTGCAGGCCCTGGTGGCGAACGGTTGCTGTGACGGTGGCGGGACAGCCGAGGTGGTCGCCCATGTCGACCGTGAGGTGGTCGGTTCCGGATCCGGCCGCGGCCGCAGCCAGGCAGGCCGTGCCGTTGGCGTTCGCGATGTCCTCGGGGACGCCGATCGACGGTACGAACATCCGGGCGGCCGCCCGGCCGTGCCGGTCGGGGAGCGAGTGGACGTAGCAGCCGAGCAGACCGTAGCGATCGCAGGCCGCACGCAGCAGGGTGAAGTCCGGCGCGAGATCGGCCAGCACGGCGCGGGACCGGACGGGCAGCAGCAGCCTCGGCCGCCCGTTCGACGCCACCCAGGCGTCTCCGGCGACCGCCTCTCCGGGCAGTCCGATGCCGCCGGCGACCGCCTCCACCTCGGGTCCCGGGGCGTGGCGCAGGCTGACCGGACCCGGGTCGAACGACGCTGTCAGGCCGTCACCGTCTCGGACGGCCCGGCCGTCGAAGCTGCGGTGGGCCGTGCGCAGGACGGCGCGGTAGTCGTCGGCGCCCTCGCGTTCGGCGAGCAGGGCGAGGGCGGCGACGGTGCCGTGCCCGCAGGCGGGCAGTTCGCCCGCGACGGTGAAGAACCGGAGTGCGTACGAGGGGCGGCCGTGCTCGGTTCCGGTCGCGCGAAGGAAGACGGCGTGTGACGTTCCCAGTTCCGCCGGAATGCGGCACCGCTCCTCGTCGGTCAGCGGCGCGTCGTTCAGTACGGCCGTCGGACTGCCACCCCGGCGCCCTCGCTGACACGCGTCGACGATCGCTACCTCGGGCACAGCGCCGCGCCGGTGGTCAGCAGCATCGTCAGATCGAGTGCGGGGGCGCTGTGGGTCAACGCTCCGACCGAGATGAGGTCGACACCCGTCTCGGCGACGGCGCGGACACGGTCCAGGCGGACGGTGCCCGAGGCCTCCAGCAGGGCCGACGGAGCACCGGCGCGCTCGGCCCGGATCCTCACCACCTGTTCGACGTCGGCCAGTGGCATGTTGTCGAGCATGATCCAGCGGGCCCCGGCGTCCAGCGCCTCAGCGGCTTCTGCCACGGTCTGCACCTCGACATCGACCTCGACCGT
Organism: Kitasatospora sp. NPDC001539; assembly: GCF_040298565.1. NCBI lineage: Bacteria > Bacillati > Actinomycetota > Actinomycetes > Kitasatosporales > Streptomycetaceae > Kitasatospora > Kitasatospora sp. NPDC001539. Next base: position 6,016 of record NZ_JBEPAK010000135.1, read on the forward strand.
CCGCCCGGTGCGCGACATCCCGTGCCGGACGGCCTCGATCGCCGCGGTCACCCCGCCCGCCGCGGCGATGTGGTTCTCCTTGAGCAGCACCGCCGCCGAGAGGTCGACCCTGTGGTTGCGGCCGCCTCCGACGGCCACCGCGTACTTGTCCAGGGCGCGCAGCCCCGGTGCCGTCTTGCGGGTGTCCAGAATTCGGGTTCTCGTCCCGGCGACGGCCTGGACGTAGCGGTCGGTGAGCGTCGCGATGCCGCACATGCGCTGAAGGAAGTTCAGCGCCGTTCGTTCGCCGGTGATGAGGCTGCGAGCCGGACCGGACAAGCGCACCAGGACGTCGCCGTCGGCTACGCGGGTGCCGTCGGCGACGCTCGCCCCGATCTCGACCGCAGGATCGACCTGCGCGAAGACCTCGGCGACCACAGGGAGACCGGCGGCGATGCCGCTCTGTCGGGTGCGGATCTCGGCCGTGGCCGCGAGGTCCTCGGGGACGCTCCACACGGTGGTGATGTCGTCGCCCGCGGCGTCCTCGGCGAGGGCGGCGGCGACGGCAGTCCGTGCCGCCGCCGAGGGAAACGGTGTCGTGGTCATCAGGTCTCCACCTCCGAGTGGTGTTGAGCGTGCTGGTCGCCACCGCTGATGCGGGCGGCGCGGACGTTCCACGAAGGCCGGCCCACCACGTGCTCCTGACCGTGCGCCGGTGCAGCGCACCCCTGGTGCGCACGCGCTCGTGGATCCTGGTCAGTGGCGGCGCCGCAGCCTGCCGGCCGGGCTCATCGCGGCGGCAGCGGACCCGGTCATGGGCGCTCGGACGAACGCGTGCAGATGCCCGCCGTTCGGTACAGCCGGGTGGTCGGCGTGATGTCCACGCAGACCTCCCTGCGTTTCGATTTTCGAAGCGCTCGCCGATGGTAGCGTGTCGGAATCCGAAGCATCAATCCTGGAGAGCTGGTCTTCGCGCCATGTCGAACCCGAAGCCCGGCGAGCCCGTCCGCGGCTCGACGTCCGGTCGCCCCCTCATGGCGGCACTCGACCTGTTCGGGCGGCGGTGGAGCTTGCGCATCGTCTGGGAGCTGCGCAGCGGCCCGCTCGGATTCCGGCCCCTGCAGAAGCAGTGCGACGACATGTCCTCCAGCGTGATGCGACAGCGCCTGAGCGAACTGATGGACGCCCACGTCGTCCGCCAACTGCCCGACAGCCGGTACGAGCTCACTGCGCTGGGGCGGGATGCCTGTCTCGCACTCGACCCCCTCGCCCGGTGGTCGCAACGCTGGGCTGCGGAGCTCGAACCGGAACCGGCGCGCCACCCCGACGACCAGGCCGCCACCCGTGCCACCCGCGCCACCCGTGCCCGCACCGTGGGCGAGGGCGCGGTCGAGGGGGGCTCTGCCGACTGACCCGCGCCGGCTCGCGCACGTCCGGGGTTCGGCGGCGGGCTCGGATCTTCTGTCGGCACCTACCGCTTCGGATTTCGAAGCAGTAGTATCGCGGGCCGGCAGCGGTGCTTCGACATTCGAAGCGAATCGGCTCCGCTGTTCGACCGAAGGGGACGGCATGACTCGGCAGGAGATCGGCACAGAACGTTCCACGATCCTCAGCTGGAGGGAGTCAGGGCTGCTCTTCGCCGACGACCCGCAGCAGAGCGGCCTGCAGTACCTGCGGGGCCTCGCGAGCGGCGAGGTCCTTCCACCCCCCGTCGCCCAAGTGCTCGGCATCGCGGTGGAGAGCGCCGAACCCGGCCGGGTGCGGTTCACCATGCCCGTACCCGGCTTCCTCGCCAACCACCTCGGCGTTCTCGCCGGCGGCATCCTCTCGACCGTCATCGACGCCGCTCTCGGGTGCGCCGTGCTGTCGGCCGTCACCGCGGAACAGGACATCGTCACCCTCGACCTCGGTGTCGATTTCCTGCGCCCGGTGTCGGCGCCGGGCGGCCCGGTGACGGTCGATGCGGAGGTGGTCCACCTCGGCCGGAACCGCGGACTGGCGACCTGTCGCGCGGTCGACGAAGACCTGCGGTTGTGCGCGGTCGCCAGGAGCACCTGCCTGATCCGCCGCAAGTCCCGGCCCGCGCCCGCGGACTCGCCGCTCCCCGAGGAGCCGGGCTCCGGCCCGAACCGATGAGTCCACCGTCGCCGCTCAGGGCAGCGCGTCTGAGCTGACATGGCGGGCGTGATGCGGGGCACACGGGGGGGACCAGAGGCGGACGTCGATCCCCGGGAGGCGTGGATGACCGTGTCCATGATGTTGCTGCTGGCTCCGCTCGTGCTCGCGATGGTCCTGGCCGCGACCGCTCCTTCCTCCGCACACCACGGCCGGTCGCGGCGGCCCGGGGCGGGAAGGGCTGCGAAGGACGCGCACCGGCCGCGCCATGCCCGGGCCCGCTACTGACCCCGGACGACGATGGCGGGCGGCCGGCGCCGGAGGGCGGAGACCGTGCCTGGTGACGGCCGGGCGCCTCCCCTACAGAACGTCAGGTTCCCTCCTCTTCCCACTGACGCGGCGGCTCAGTTCCTCCCGCTGCCGACCGGCACCGGGGCCGACGCCGTCCAACCCGAGCCGGCCGGTGCCGCGAGTCCCTCTGCACCACCCCGGACCGCGCCGACCTCCACACGCTGACGGACGGCCGCCGGTGGCTGTCAGCACCAGGGACGAGGCGCGTCGCCGAGGCCGCCGCCCCCGCACTGGGGCCGAGCCCGTTGCGGTTCGGCGACCTCAGGAGGGTGTGACAATCCGCCGAGTGTCGGCGCTGAACAGTCGCCACCGGCGCAGCGCCCGGCCCGCCAGGGATCGGCGCGGGCCGTTGTGGAGCCTGCCGCTCCAGCAGTTCGTCCACCGGCAGTTGATGTACCTGGTGGTGATCCAGTCGGTGTTCACCGCGCTCGCGGGCTCCCGGCTCCGCTGGCAGCGCATGCAACGCTACGGCACGCTCCGGGTGCCCGCGGGCCGCTGAGCCCGGAGAGCCGACGGGCGCTCGGGCGCCGGGGTGCCGGATGCCGGTCGGTCACCCCCCGGCGGGGTCAGCCGAGGCCGAACCAGCCGAGGACGGTCTGGGCGAGCAGGATCGTCGACATGGCGGCGACGCCGACCACCACGACGGTGGCGGCGATCCGGTAGCGGGGGCCGTTGGCGGCGTCGCCCAGCACGGCGCGGCGGTTGGTGAGGACCAGCAGGTAGACCAGGACGATCGGGCTGATCAGGCCCTGGAGTACCTGGGTGCCGATCAGCAACTGGATGACGTCCACCGGGGTCAGCGCCACGACGGCACCGAGGACGATCTGGGCGGTGAACAGCCCGAGGAAGAGCGGCGCGTCGCGGAAGCTGCGGGACACCGAGCGCTCCACGCCGGCCGCCTCGCCGATGGCGTAGCTCGCCGAGAGCGGCACCACCGCGCCGGCCAGCGCGGAGGCGCCGATCAGGCCGAAGGCGAAGAGCAGCTCGGCGCCGTGCCCGGCGACCGGCTTGAGGGCCTCGGCGGCCTGCGCGGCGGACTCCAGCGGGCCGGTGCCGCCGATCGCGGAGGCGGTGGCGATGATGATGGTCAGGCTGATCACGCAGGCGAACACCGCGCCGAGTACGGCGTCGGCCCGGATCAGCTTGTAGTCGGCGGGCTTGACGCCGCGGTCGACCACGCCGGCCGCGGCGTAGAACTGCATGTAGGGGCTCACGGTGGTGCCGATCAGGGCGACGGCCAGCAGGATGAAGTCCTTGCCGGGCTCCAGGTGCGGCACCACCAGGTGCTCGCCGACCTGCCCCCAGTCGGGGTGGCCGAGGACCATCGCGACGGGGTAGGCGAAGAACGCCAGCGACATCACCAGGAAGATCCGCTCGGCCCACTTGTACGAGCCGAACAGCACCAGCGACCAGAGCAGCACCGCGGCCGGCGGGATGACCGCCCACTTGGGCACGCCGAGGAGCTGGAAGGCGGCGCCGATGCCGGCGAACTCGCTGACCACCAGGCCGGTGTTGGCCAGCAGCAGGCAGAACACCGCGAGGGCGGTCAGCCGCAGGCTGAACTGCTCGCGGATCAGCGCGCCCAGGCCCTTGCCGGTGTGGGCGCCGAGCCGGACGGCCATCTCCTGCACCATCACCAGGGCGACGGTGACCAGCACCATGAAGAACAGCGTCCCGTAGGTGAACTGGGAGCCGGCGCTGGCGTAGGTGGCGATGCCCGCGGCGTCGTTGCCGGCGTTGGCGGCGACCAGACCCGGCCCGGCCACCATTGCGACGGCGGCCAGTCGGCGCAGGCCCCGGCGGCGGCCGGCGGTGTCCGGGCGGGTGGCGGCGTCCCGGGGCTGGTCGGTGTCCCGGGGCTGGGCGGTGTCCCGGGGAGTGCCGAGGTCGCGGGCAGTGTCGAGGTCGCGGGTCACTTGAGGAGCCTCCGGAAGTGCAGGCGCCCGCGCTCGGGCAGCAGCGAGTCGAGGATGTCGTCGGCCAGGACCCGGCCGAGCGGGCGCCCGGAGTCGTCGACGACGAGCAGGGAGGTGGCCCGGGCCGCGACCAGGCGGTCGGCGGCCTCGGGCAGGCGGGTGTCGGGCCGGACGGTCACCGGCGGGCCGAACTGGCCCAGCCAGCTGACGAGATCGCCGACCACGGCGGTGTCCTCGGCGACGGCGAGGTCGAACAGCGGGATGTCGGCGAGCAGCCGGCCGTCCTCGCCCAGTACGGCGACCGCGTCGATGTCGGTGCGGTGTTCTGCCTGCGCGGCGAGTTCCGCCCGCACCTGGGCGACGGTGTGCGCGGGGCCGGCGGTGACCAGCAGGGTGGTCATCGCACCGCCCGCGGTGCCCTCGCGATGGGCGAGCAGCGAGCGCAGTTCGGCGGCCTCGGGCTCGGGCATCCTGGCGAGCAGGGTCTCGCGCTCGCCCGGTGCGAGGTCGCGCAGGGCGTCGGCCGCCTCGTCCGGCTCCATCTCGTCGACGAGCCGGGCGGCGTGCTCGGGCGGCACCTCGCGCAGCAGGTTCTCCAGCTCGGCGGGTTCCATCTCCTCCAGCGCGTCCGCCGCCTGCTCCGGCTCCAACCAGCCGAGCAGCTGCTGGCGTTCGTGCCGGCCGAGGTCCTCCAGGATGTCGGCGAGGTCGGCCGGACGCAGCCGGTGCAGCGCGGAGCGGGAGGCGCGCAGCCGTACCTCGGCGGGCCCGTGGGTGGCCTGCTCGCCGAACGGGGCGACGGAGCGCCAGTCGAGGACGCGCTCCGGGGTGGGCCGGACCTGCCAGCGGCGCGGGCCGAGGCGGCGCAGCAGGGTGGGCAGCGAGACGTCGACGCCCACCAGCACGGTGCGGGCGGCCAGTGGGGCCAGGTAGAGGTCGGCGGCGCGGGTGACCTGGACGCCGTCGACGTCGACGAGCTGGTGGTCGAGCACGTCGCGGGCGAGCAGCACCTCGCCGGGGCGGCGGTTGAACTCCCGCAGGTCGAGCCGGGCGGTGCGCAGCCGGACCCGCCCGGTCATGATCCGGTCGACGGCGTCGGCGGCGATGAAGGTGCGGCGCCGGCCGATCCGGATGATCAGGCCGGTGACCGGCGGGTACGGCTCCGCCCCGTAGAGGCGGGCGACCACGTCGACGACGCGGCCCACCTCCTCACCGGCCTGGTTGGCGACCGGCCCGCCGACCAGCCCGGCCAGCGAGACGAGCGACGACCGGACGGTGCGGGTGACGGCGGTGCGGCGCTCGGCGGCGACGGTGCGGTCGCGCAGCCGGGCGGTGGCGGACGTGAACAGCGTGGCGGCGGCCATGATGGGAACCCCCTCGCCCCGGCAGGACGGGGCATCGGGCCACCCGGCGGCGCGCCGCGGCCGTCCGTGACCGCGGAGCCGGTGGCGGGCATGCGCCGGGGCCGCCCGCGCCCGGGGCGGGCGGCAGGGCGGAGCGGACCGGATCGGGTCAGGGAAGGGCGGGGCGTCTCGGGCGGCGGTGGGACGGCGAGGACGGCGAGTGCGGCACGGGGAAGGGCCGACTATGGCCAGGACTTTCGTCCATCACGCCCTCCTCCCGGTCTCGGCCGCGCATCGGGGCGCGGCGGCGCGGCAGGGGGAGACCGACGTCACCGCCCGGGCACCCCCACTCGTCAGAGCTTTGGCACTCCACGGCGTGTCCCTGGTCGGTGTCCGACGGGAAGCCACTTGGGGTCACCCCTTGAGCCGGGGAGACCTGTCCTGATCCGGAGCGTCTCTCGACGGGTGGGATCAGTGGCCTGTGTCCGTGAAGACGCCTCACCGAACGAGGTGTCTGTTCGAATCGGCCCCAGGATAGGGGGTGATGACCCCTGCGGCGTAATCCTTGACCGGGGCTTGACCGTGGACCGGCCAGTGGGGGCGCCGCCCGGCGTGCGTCCGGCGGAGCGGCGCGGCGGTCCGGTCGGCGACCGCCCGGTGCGCGAACCGAATTGCCCGCCCATGAAGTTGACGGAACGTCAGGTGGATCGGGCTCGCAGGTGGGCCCGCTCGCCCTGGTGTCCGAAGAGGACCAGGAGCTCGACGGCCCGGTCGCCGTCCGGCCCGAGCCAGTGCGGCACGTGGGTGTCGAATTCGGCGGCCTCGCCCGCCTTGAGGACCAGGCTCCGGTCGCCGAGCAGCAGGCGCAGCCGGCCGCTGAGCACGTAGACCCACTCGAACCCGTCATGGGTCTTCAACTCCAGTTCGCCGCCCGGTCGCGGGGGGATCAGCAGCTTGTGCGCCTGGACGCCGCCCGGGCGGCTGAGCGGCACGTACGTCATCCCGTCCCGGACCACCGGCCGCAGGTGGATGCGCGGATCGCCGGTGCGGGGTGCGCCCACCAGCTCGTCGAGCGGGACGGCGTGGACCTCGGCGAGCGGCAGCAGCAGCTCCAGGGTGGGCTTGCGGCTGCCGCCCTCGAGCCGGGACAGCGTGCTCTCGTTGATGCCCGTCCGCTCGGCGAGCTCCGCCAGCGTCATCCCGCGCCGGCGCCGCAGTTCGCGCAGCCGGGGGCCGACCGCGGCCAGGACGTCCCTCTTCGCGTCGGCCATGCCGCCCAGGTTGCCGAAACGGCATGCGTCCTTGCAACCGCGGCAGGGCGGGGCGCACCGTCGGTCCCGGATCCGGCCGCACGACCGCGGTGGGCCGCCCCCGCGCACGCCGACGAGAGGACCTGCCATGCAGACCGCCGACGACTCCGCCAGTTTCTGGGAGAGCCACTACTCCCGCCTCGACACCCGGTGGGGCACCCAGCCGAACGCCGTGGTGGAGGAACTCGTCACCGCCCTCGCGCCCGAGCCCGGCAGGGCGCTCGACCTGGGCTGCGGACACGGCGGCGACGCGCTCTGGCTCGCCGCCCGCGGTTGGGCCGTCACCGCCGTCGACGTCTCGGGGACCGCCCTCGACCGCGTCGCCGCGCGGGCCCGGACCGCCGGGCTGTCCGCCCGGGTCCACCCCGTCCGCCACGACCTGGCCCGGACGTTCCCCGAGGGCGCCTTCGACCTCGTCACCGCCGGCTACTTCCACACCCCGGTGGAGATCCCGCGCGCACGGATCCTGCGCCGCGCCGCGGCGGCGGTCGCCCCGAACGGGCTGCTGCTCGTGGTCGATCACGCCTCGGTGGCGCCGTGGTCCTGGCAGGCGGGGCAGGACGTGCGCTTCCCCACGGCCGAGGAGGCCCTCGCCGACCTGCGCCTCGACGACGGCTGGCGCATCGAGCGCTGCCACGCGCCCCGGCGCACTGCAACCGGTCCCGAGGGGCAGCGCGCGACCGTCACCGACAACGTCATCGCCGTGCGCCGGACGGCCTGACCGCCCGGTCCGCCGGCCCCCGGAAGCCGTCGGGCCGCCTTCCTCGGGGAACCGGTCACCCACACGGGGACCATCCGCGACCCGACGGACGGCGCGACGGGCCGCCGGCCCGCGCCGACCGGTGTGCTCCGAGGCCGGCGCGCGCCGCTCTGACTCAGGCGGGGCTGCGGGACGGCTCCGGCCGGTTCCCGGTCCGTCCGGGGCGGGGGAGCAGGAGCGGGGTGGCCAGGACGAGCACTCCCGCGACCGCGAGGGCGGTGCGGGGACCGGTGGCGTCGGCCAGCAGGCCGCCGAGTGCGGTGAGCACGGCGATGGCAGCCTGCTGGCCGATGGACCAGGCGGACAGGGTGCGGGCGACGAGGTGCGTCGGCGTGCGCTCGAGCCGGTAGGTGGCCAGCACCGGGGTGTAGAGGCTCATGTTGACGATGATCGCCAGCTCGACGGCCATCACCGTGAGCAGCCCGACGACGCCCGGCCGGACCAGGACCAGGCCGATCAGCCAGACGGCGCGCAGGGTGCCGACGGTACGGAACACCCGGTCGCGGCCGTAGCGGGTGACGACGCGCTGGGCCAGCCGGGAGCCGACCAGCCCGCCGAGGCAGGGAGCCGCGAAGGCCAGTCCGTACTGCCAGGGGGCGAAGTCGAGCCGGCGGAGCAGGAGCACGGCGAGCACCGGTTCGGTGGCCATGATCAGGCCGGAGACGAGCATGTTGTTGAGGTAGAGCGCCCGCAGTCCGGGATCGGCCAGGATGTGCCGCCAGCCGTCGAGCACCGCGCCGGCCGGCCGTTCCGCGTCCGCTGCCCCCACCGCACCGGCCGGCCGTTCGCCCGCCACGCCGCCCGCGTCGGCCGCCCGTTCGCCCGCCGCCCCCACCGCGCCCGCCGCCCGACGGCCGACCCGCTGGGGCGCCTCCTCCCGGCCGCCGATCGCCGCGATCCCCACCGCGGAGAGCAGGTAGCTGAGGGCGTCGGCCAGCACGGTGGTGACCGGCCCGAACAGGCCGATCGCCGCCCCGCCCAGCGGCGGCCCGACCGCGATGGAGCTCCAGTTCGTGGACTCGAAGCGCGCGTTGGCGGTGAGCAGATCGGCCGGCCGGACCAGCGACTTCAGGAAGGCGCCGCCGGCCGCGTTGAACGCGATCTTGGCGGCGGCGACCGCCGCCGAGACCACCAGCAGCTGGACGAAGCCGAGGCAGCCGAGGGCGTAGGCGGCCGGGATCGTGGCCATGGCCGCGAACCGGGCCAGGTCCATCGCGATCATCACCGGGCGCTTGCGCCGGAACTCCACCCAGGGGCCGAGCGGCAGCGCGATCAGCGCGCCCACCGCGGGGCCGGTCGCGGACAGCGCGGACACCTCGCCCGGCGAGGCGTGCAGGGCCGTCACGGCGATCAGCGGCAGCGCCCCGAACCCCAGCCCGGACCCGTACGCGCTCACCGCGTACGCCGCCCAGAGCCAACCGAACCGCCGACCCAGCCGTTTCCCGCCCACCGTGTGCGACCCCTTCGACGCCCCGACCGAACAAACCGGAGTTGACCGGTGAGAGCCAAGCGCCGAACGGAACCGCCGGTCAAACAACCAACCCCCGGCGAAGCCACAACCATGCGTTGTTCACTAGGCTCGCCGCCATGGATCTCGAAGCAGTGCGCACCTTCGTCGCCATCGCCGAGGCCGGCCAGTTCCAGAAGGCCGCCGTCGACCTCTCGGTCACCCAGCAGGCCGTGTCCAAGCGGGTCGCCGCGCTGGAGCGCGACCTCGGGGTCCGGCTGTTCACCCGCACCCCGCGCGGCGCGGAGCAGACCATCGACGGGCAGGCCTTCCTGCCGCACGCGCGCGAGCTGCTGCGCGTCGCCGAACGCGCGGTGGCGTCCGTACGCGCCGGCCGCCGCCCGCTGCGCGTCGACGTGCTCACCTCGCGGAGCGCGCAGTCGGGCCTGATGCGCGACTTCCACCGCGCCCACCCCGAGATCGAGCTCGACGTGGTGATGATCTTCGACGTGGGGACGGCCGTCGACGCGATCCGCTCCGGCGCGATCGACGCGACGTTCCGCGCCGTCGCCATGCCGGGCCGGCCGCTCCCCGAGGACGTCGAGTCGGTCCGGGTGTTCGACGAGCCGCTCCAACTGCTCACCGGCCCCGCGCACGCGCTGGCGGGCGCCAAATCGGTGACCCTCGCCGAACTGGTCGGGCATCGGATCTGGATGCCCGGCATCGTCCCCGGCACCGAGTGGGGCGCCTACTACGACGACCTGGTCGCCGAGTTCGGCCTCACCATCGAGGCGACCGGCCCCAACTTCGGCTCCGACGCCCTCCTCGACACCATCGCCGACACCCCGGCCCTGGCCACCTTCATGAGCGAGCAGACCCGGCTGGTCTGGCCCGCAGGCTACGGCCTGCGCCGCATCCCGGTCACCGACCCGACGCCCGTCTACCCGCACTCGCTCCTCTGGCACCGGGACAACGCCCACCCGGCGCTCGCCACCCTCCGCGCCCACCTCGCCGCCACGGCGGCGGCCGCCGACCGCGATGCCGCCGGGACGTGGCGGCCGCGCTGGGTGCTCCCGCACTGACCGGGGCGTGACGGCCGCCCGGACGGCCCCGGCGCCCGCCTCGGCACCGCCTGGACGGTCCCGGCGCCCGCCTCGGCACCGCCGGGACGGCCGTCCGGTCAGCGAGGGGCGTCGGTGAGCTGGCTTCCGATGACGGCGAGCAGGTCCAGCTTGTCGGCGCTGTCCGTGCCCAGCGCGGGGGTGAACCAGAGCAGGCGCTGCCGCCCGTCCTCGCTGAAGAGGTTGAGGCAGTCGACCTCCAGCGTGCCGAGCGCCGGGTGGTTGATGCGCTTGCGGTCGCTGCGGCGGACCGCGACCTCGTGCCGGGCCCACAGGGCGGCGAACTCGGCTGACCGAGCGGTCAACTCGGCGATGAGCTCGCGGGCTTCGGGGTCCTTGGCGTCGCGCCGGGCTGCGGCGGCCCGCAGGTCGGCGACGAAGGTGCGGGACTGCGCGTCATGATCGGCCTCCGGATAGAGGCGTCGCGCGTCGGCGTCCGTGAACCAGCGGTGGACGAAGCTCGCCTCCCGGCCGCGGAAGCCCGACTGGTCGCCCAGCAGGGCGACGGCGAGGGGGTTCTGCACGAGCGTGACGTGGAGATCGGTGATGACCTGCGCCGGGGTGGAGGTCAGCCGGGTGAGCAGGTCCGTCATCCCGGGATGCACGTGCGACTGAGGCCCGCCGTGCACGGGCAGCGGGCGGTCGGCGAGCCGGAAGAGGTAGTCGCGCTCGTCCGAGGTCAGCCGCAGCGCCCGGGCCAGTGCGGCGAGCATCTGCTCCGAGGGCTGCGAGCCCGCACCCCGCTCGAGCTCGTTGTAGTAGTCGACCGAGGCGCCCGCGAGCTGTGCCACCTCGTCCCGGCGCAGTCCTGGCACCCGGCGGCGCGGGCCGGCGACGAGGCCGACGTCCTCGGGGCGGATGCGCTCGCGGCGGGAGCGGAGGAAGGCGCCGAGCTCGGTGTACTTGGGGGAGGCCACCCACCCAGTCTGCAGGACGGCGGCCCGCCGGCGCCCCGCTGACGCAGGGGATGGCATCCCCTGGTTCGCGCGCCGGGAGCGCCGCATCGTGGAGGCCATGAACCGCACTCCCGTCGAAACCCCGAGCCCCGGCGTCGACCCGGATCCCGGCCCCGCCCCCGGCTCCGACTCCAGCTCCGGCACCAGCGCCAATGCCGGCCCGGGCCGGGTCGCCGTCGTCACCGGCGGCTCGCGCGGCATCGGCCGGGCCGTGGCCGAGCGCCTGGCCCAGGACGGCCTGACCGTGATCGTGAACTACGCCGCTGACGCCGCCTCCGCCGAGGAGACGGTGCGGGCCATCACCGCAGCGGGCGGCCGGGCCGTCGCACTCCGGGCCGACGTCGCCGACGAGCACGCCGTCGCCGCCCTGTTCGACCAGGTGCAGGCGGCCCACGGCGGCGTCGACGTCGTCGTGAACTGCGCCGGACGGATGGCGCTGTCCCCGATCGCCGACCTCGATCTCGACGTCCTCGACGCCATGTACCGCACCAACGTCCGCGGCACCTTCGTCGTCGCCCAGCAGGCCGCCCGTCGGCTGCGCGCGGGCGGCTCCTTCGTCGCCTTCTCGACCTCGGTGGTCGCGACCCAGTTCCCCGGCTACGGCGCCTACACCGCCGGCAAGGGCGCGGTCGAGGCGATCACCCTGATCCTCGCGCGCGAACTGCGCGGCCGGGACGTCACCGTCAACACCGTCGCCCCCGGACCCACGGCGACCGACCTGTTCCTGGACGGCAAGACGGAGGAGCAGATCGAGGCCCTCGCCAAGACCCCGCCGCTGGAGCGGCTGGGCACACCCGCGGACATCGCCCAGGTGGTCGCCTTCCTGGTCGGCCCGGCGGGCCGCTGGGTCAACGGCCAGGTCCTGCGTGCCAACGGCGGCATGGCCTGACGGCGCCTGAGGCAGCCCGCCGAAGCCACCCGCCCCTGCGCATCACCGGCCCTTCCGAGGGCCCGCCCACCCGCTCACCCGGTCATCCGCTGACCCGTTCCACCCCTGGAAGGAAGACCCATGCCCTTCGCCAACCTCAAGGTTCCCGCCGACACGCTCACGGCCGAGTCCAGGAAGCGGCTGCAGGACGCCGTCACCGACGCGTTCGTCGGCGTCTACGGAGAACGCGCCCGCGCGACCACGCTCGTGATCCTGGAAGAGGTCGCCGACGGCGGCTGGAGCCTGGGCGGGACCATCCTCAACGAAGCCGTGCTCGGCCGGAGTTGAGCGCGGTCGGGCGGGCTGTCACCGGCGCCGCGGCGGCCGGTGCCGGCGCCGCCCACACCGGCCGACTCCGCGGTGCCGGCCGCCGGCATCGGACCGCCGCCGGCGCCGCGGCGGGTGGTACCGGCCGGCCGTCAGCGCGGACAGCGATCTGTCGGTGGGATGTGAGTGGCGCCCGGGACGCTGGTCGAACCGGGCGGGACCGGCCGCGAACCTCCGCCCCGCCCGGCTCCGAACCAGCTCAGCTCCAGGAGCCCGCCATGCCCTCCGTACCCAAGGCCCCGCACTGGGACGTCCACCGGTTGCCCCGCGCGGACGGGAAGACCTTTCTGATCACCGGCGGCAACGCGGGCATCGGCTACTTCGTCGCCGAGCAGCTCGCCGCCACCGGCGCCACGGTCGTCCTGGGCAGCCGAGACCCGGCGAAGGCCGCAACCGCGATGGCCTCCATCGCCTCGCACGTCCCGGGCGCCACGGTGCGCCACCTGCCCCTCGACCTGGCCGACCTCGGCTCGCTCCGGGCCTCCGTGGGCGCGCTGCGGCTGGACCGCCTCGACGCGGTCGTCCACAACGCCGGTGTGGCCCTCGACCATCCGCCGCGGCGGGAGACCGGGGACGGCCACGAGCTGATGTTCGGCACCAACCACCTCGGCCACTTCGCCCTGACCCACTTCCTGGCACCGCTGCTCTCGGCGACGCCGGGGAGCCGGATCGTCACCACGGGCAGCTTCGCCGCCAAGACCGAGCGCATGGACCTCGACGACCTCCAGAGCGAGCGCGACTACCGGCCCAAGCGGACCTACGGGCGGTCGAAGCTGGCCCAGATGCTCTTCGCCGTCGAACTCGGCCGCCGCCTGCGCGCCGCCGGCAGCAGCACGCTGAGCGTCCTCGTCCACCCCGGCGGAGCTCTCGACTCCCTCACCCCGTCGCGGCCGCCGTTCCACGTCCGGACCGCCGGCGACCGGGTGCGCCACCTGCCGCTGGGCCTGGTCGTCCAGGGCAAGGACGCCGCCGCGTGGCCCGCCGTCCGGGCGGTGCTCGACCCGGACGTCCGCGGTGACCGGATGGTGAGCCCCCGGGCGTTCGGGCTGCGCGGCGCACCGCGCGCCGAGCCCTTCTGGGACCACCTGGCCGATCCCGCGACGGCCGCACGCCTGTGGGTGGCCTCGTGCGATCTGACGGGCTGTGACCCGGCGTTCGCCGCCGTCTGACGATCCGTGGGGGTGGACGGTCGGGGTGCGGGTTCGCGCTGTGCGCACAG
>NZ_JBEPAK010000136.1:0-19692 GCF_040298565.1 Kitasatospora sp. NPDC001539
GCCGGCGCTCCCCGGCCCGCCGCACGGCGTAAGGCGTACGCGCAGGGCCCACGGCCCACGGCGCACGCCGCACGGCGCACGGAGCGTCAGGCGCCCAGGACGTCGCCCACCAGGGCGCGCGCCTCCTCCTGCACCCGCGCCAGGTGCCGCTCACCGAGGAACGACTCCGCGTAGATCTTGTACACGTCCTCCGTCCCCGAGGGCCGCGCCGCGAACCAGGCGTTGTCGGTGCACACCTTGAGGCCGCCGATGGCCGCGCCGTTGCCGGGCGCCTGGGAGAGCACCGCGGTGATCTTCTCCCCCGCCAGCTCCCCGGCGGTGACCTGCTCGGGCGACAGCCGGGCCAGGCGCGCCTTCTGCTCCCGGTCCGCCGGGGCGTCGACGCGGGCGTAGGCGGGCTCCCCGTAGCGGGCGGTCAGCTCGCGGTAGTACGTGCTGGGCGTGGCCCCGGTGACCGCGGTGATCTCGGAGGCGAGCAGGGCCAGCAGGATGCCGTCCTTGTCCGTGGTCCACACCCCGCCGTCACGGCGCAGGAACGACGCCCCCGCGCTCTCCTCGCCGCCGAAGGCGATCGAGCCTTCGAGCAGGCCGTCGACGAACCACTTGAAGCCGACCGGGACTTCGACCAGCCGCCGCTCGAGGCCGGCGGCGACGCGGTCCAGCATCGAGGAGGACACCAGGGTCTTCCCGACGGCCGCGTCGCCCGGCCAGTCGGCGCGGTGGCGGTACAGGTAGTCGACGGCCACCGCCAGGTAGTGGTTGGGGTTCATCAGACCCCCGTCCGGGGTCACGATGCCGTGCCGGTCGGCGTCCGCGTCGTTGCCCGTCGCCACCGCGAACTGCTCCCGGCGCTCGATCAGGGAGGCCATCGCCGCCGGCGAGGAGCAGTCCATCCGGATCTTGCCGTCCCAGTCCAGCGTCATGAACCGCCACGTCGGGTCGGTGACCGGGTTGACCACCGTCAGGTCCAGCCGGTGGGACTCGGCGATCCGCGCCCAGTACGCCACCGACGCCCCGCCCAGCGGGTCCGCGCCGATGCGCACGCCCGCCGCCCGCACCGCCTCCAGGTCCAGCACCGACGGCAGGTCCTCCACATAGGCCGTCAGGTAGTCGTACCGCCCGGTGGTGGCCGCAGCCGACGCCCGGGCGTACGGGACCCTCTTCACTCCCCGCAGGCCTTCGCGGATCAGCTCGTTGGCGCGGTCCTGGATCCACCCCGTGGCCTCCGACCCCGCCGGGCCCCCACTGGGCGGGTTGTACTTGAAGCCGCCGTCCCGTGGCGGGTTGTGCGAGGGCGTCACGACGATGCCGTCCGCCAGCGCCTGCGGACTGCGCCGGTTGTGCGCCAGGATCGCGTGCGAGACCGCCGGTGTCGGCGTGTAGCCGTCGGCGGAGTCCACCAGCACGTACACGCCGTTGGCCGCCAGCACCTCCAGGGCCGTCACCCGCGCCGGCTCCGACAGCGCATGGGTGTCGGCCCCCAGGAACAACGGCCCGCTCACGCCCTGTTCGGCGCGGTACTCGCAGATCGCCTGCGTCGTCGCGGCGATGTGGTCCTCGTTGAACGCGGCGTCCAGGGACGAGCCCCGGTGCCCCGACGTCCCGAACACCACCCGCTGTGCGACCTCCTGGGGATCCGGCCGCACCGCGTAGTACGCCGTCACCAGCCGCGCCACATCCACCAGATCATCAGCCTGCGCCGGCTGCCCGGCCCGTGCGTGTGCCATCCGTTTCCTCCCAGCAAAACCTGAATCCGCGACCGTCCACTGCCCCGCCCTCACCGATCGTAACCAGTGCGCCACCTCAGCCCCGCCACCCGTCCCGCGCCACGCGCGGACGGTCGGGGCCGAGGTCAGGGGGTCAGGAGGGATCAGGCGGGCAGCCGCTCGCGGTAGCCCTCGAGCGCCGGTGCGGTGACGGTGGCGACGAACTCCGTGATCCGGTACTCGGTGAGGCCCTCACGCACGAACGGGTCGGTGGCGACCAGCGCCTCCACCGCCGCCCGGTCCGCCCCCGCCACCAGGATCACGCCGCCCTCGCGCGGCACCTTGCGCCCCGCGGCCAGGAACGCCCCCGCCTCGAACTGCCCGCGCAGCCATTCCGCGTGCCGCGGCAGCGCCTCGTCGATCTGCTCCAGCGGGGCGGTGTACATCAACTCCAGAACGAACATGCGGCCAGGTTAGACGGGCTGTCGGCGGGATCCTGCGGCAGGGCCGGACGCCACCGCCGCGACCGTGCGCCGACGGCTGCGGCACCCGCGGCGCACTCCCCTCCCCCGCCGCGCACGGCGTCCGACGCGCCGCGGGTGCGGCGGACCCCCACCCGGCCCCCGGGAGGGTGCCGACCCCGATCCTGCCAGCTCAGGCCGCGTTTGCGATAGGACACAGCACACCCCGGTTCCACCTTGTCGCGCCCCCGTGGCCGGGCGCACACTCATCCGACACCCCTCCCCGCCGCGCGGCCCGCGCGCCGCCGCCCGCTTTCCCGGGCGGCCGGCGTGCGAGCCGTCGTGCCCCGGTGCGGCGCGCGCGACCTGCCGGGAGGGGTGGAGCGATCGCCAACGACGAAGGGGGACACCGGACATGAGCGTGCACGCGGACCTGGTACTGAAGGCGCGGGTGCGGCTGCTGAGCCACAACGAGCGGATCCTCGAAGGCGAGGAGGGACTGTGGGTCTACCGGATTCTGTTCGCCGTCAGCCCCCGCAGCTACGCCTACCGACTCGCCTACGTCCTGCGGGCAGCGGCCGAGGGCCCGCGGGTGGCCCACCTGCCCGGGGCCCGGCAGGCGCTGCTGGACGAGGCCAGGGCCGCCTCGGCGCGGATCCCCGCCGACGCCCCGGCCTACCAGCGGGGAATGTGGGACCACACCGTGCCGGGCCTCCGGGAGATCGAACGCCGTCTGGGCCAGGCGACCCGGTAGCCCGCGACCCGGTGGCCCCCGTCGGCGTCCCCGCGCTGCGGCGACGTCGGCAGGGAGGCGCGCCGGCGGGGAGGCGCGCGGGCCGGTGGATGCCGGCGGGGCGGTCGGTGCCGCTGCGACGGTGGTCGCCGCCGGGGCGTTCGGTGCCACTGAGGCGGTAGGCACTGCTGGGGCGGTAGGCGCCGCTGGGACGGTTGCGGTACAACACTCGGCATATGACGACTGATCGGAGAATGTCAGAGATGAGCGGACCAGGACTGTCCCGCCGCGCCCTGATCGCCGGCGCGGGCGCCGCCGTCGTCGGCTGGAACACCGCCGCCCGCGCCTGGGCCGCCGAGCCGGGCGCGCAGGTCGCCGATCTGCCGCCGCTGGACGGGCAGGTGACACTCGACGGCGCGGGGCTGGAGCGGTTCCGGGGCGACTTCGGACACCTGGTCAGCGCCGCGCCGCGCGCTGTGCTGCGGCCCGGCTCGGTCGCGGACGTGCAGCGGACGATCGCCTTCGCACGCCGCCACCGCATCCCGGTGGCGGTCAACGGGCAGAGCGGCGACCAGGCGGCCCTCGGACAGGACGGGCTGGAGTCGCACTCCAGCTACGGCCAGGCCAACCCGCGCGGCGGCATCGCGATCGACGCCCGCGGACTGAGCGGCATCGTCTCCGTCCAGCCGGGCCGCGCCGTGGTCGAAGCCGGTGTCACCTGGGCCCAGTTGGTGGACGCGGGCCTGGCCCTGGGGTGGGTGCCGCCGGTGCTGACGGACTACCTGCACCTGTCGGTGGGCGGGACGCTGAGCGTGGGCGGCATCGGCGGGGCCGTGCAGCGCTACGGGATGCAGGTCGACACCGTCCAGGAGCTCGAGGTGGTGACCGGAACCGGGGAGCTGGTGACCGCCTCCCCCACGCGCAACGGGGAGCTGTTCGAGGCGGTCCTGGCCGGCGGCGGCCAGGTGGGCGTCATCGTGCGGGCGACGCTGGCGCTGGTGCCGGTGCCCGCGCGATCCACCGTGTTCACCCTCGCCTACGACGACCTCGACACCTACCTCGCCGACCAGGAGCGGGTGCTCGCCGACGGACGTTTCGACCTGCAGGTCGGCAACGTGGTGCGCAGCGCGGACGGCGGGCGGTGGCGCTACACCGCCGAGCTGGTGGCCTACGGTGGCGCCGGCGAGCCGGTGCAGCGGGACGCGCTGCTGGCGGGGCTGCGGCCGGTCGCCGGCGAGACGTCCGTGGTGGAGGGCAGCTGGCGCGAGTACGCGTTCCGGGTCGACGGGTTCGCCGGGTACCTGCGGGCGGCGGGGTTGTGGGGGCTGCCGAAGCCGTGGCTGAGCCTGTTCCTGCCGGCCTCCACGGCGGGGGTGTTCATGCGGGAGGCGGCCCGGGAGCTGACGCCGGCGGATCTCGGGGCCGGGTTGCTGCTGTTTTACCCGTACGCGCGGGAGCGGGTGAAGGCGCCGCTGGCGGTGCTGCCGGACGCGCGGACCGGCTGGCACTTCGACCTGCTGGCCTTCCCCGGGCCGGGCGCGGACACGGCGGGGATGCTGGAGCGCAACCGGCGGTTGTACGAGCGGGCGGTCGAGCTGGGCGGCAAGCGGTACCTGATCGGGGCGGTGCCGGGGATGACGGGGGCCGACTGGCGGCGCCACTACGGGCCGCTGTGGGACCGGGTGGAGCGGGCCAAGCGGCGTTACGACCCGGCGGGCATCCTCACCCCGGGCCAGGGCATCCACGGCAGCTGACGGCCGCAGCGGCGGTGGCCGGGCGCCACCGCCGCCCGCGGCGGGCGAACGGCCTCCCGGGGGACGGCGGGGCTCCTCCACCGCGGCCCGCCGCTACCGGGCCAGCCGCCCCAGCAGGGCGGAGGCCGCCGCGATCCCCGCGAGCGTCGCGGCCGTGAGGACGCCGAAGTCCAGCGGCAGGTGCGAGGGCGTTCCGATCAGCAGGCCGCGCAGCGCGTCCACCTGGTAGCTGAGCGGGTTGGCCTTGCTGACGGTCTGGAGCCAGGCCGGCATCAGGGCGACGGGGTAGAGGGCGTTGGAGCCGAAGAACAGCGGCATGGTGATCGCCTGGCCGATGCCCATCAGGCGGTCCCGGGTCAGCACGATCCCGGCGATGGCCATCGACAGGCAGGAGAAGAAGGCCGAGCCGAGCAGCACCGCCGCCACCACTCCCAGCAGGCGCAGCGGGTTCCAGGTCATGGCGACGCCGAGGACGGCGGCGATCAGCACCACGACCACCGCCTGCAGCACCGCCTTGACGCCGGCGGCGAAGGCCTTGCCGGTCACCAGTGCGGCGCGGGGGGTGGGGGTGACCAGCATTTTGGTCAGGACGCCGGAGTCCCGCTCCCAGATGATCATGATGCCGTAGAAGATCGCGATGAACATCGCGGACTGGGCGATGATCCCGGGCGCCAGGTAGTCCAGGTAGGGGATCCCGCCGGTGGGGATGGCCTTGAGGCGGGTGAAGGTCTCCCCGAAGATCAGCAGCCACAGGGCCGGCTGGATCGCCCGGGTGTAGAGCTCGGTGCGGTCGTGGCGCAGCTTCTGGAGCTCCACCGCGCACATCGCGGTGATCCGGGCGG
This sequence comes from Kitasatospora sp. NPDC001539, assembly GCF_040298565.1. Classification (NCBI taxonomy): domain Bacteria; kingdom Bacillati; phylum Actinomycetota; class Actinomycetes; order Kitasatosporales; family Streptomycetaceae; genus Kitasatospora; species Kitasatospora sp. NPDC001539. Next base: position 5,497 of record NZ_JBEPAK010000136.1, read on the forward strand.
GCACCAGGCGCCAGCCGGTGCGGGCGCGCGGGGGCACCAGCAGCAGGCCGAGCTCCGGACCGGGTTGGGGGGCCCGCCCCGGGGTGGCTCCGCGTGCGGGAGGTTCAGCCGACGCGTCCTGCGGTGCGGCGGGTACGGCGGACATCGCCGAAGTCTCCTTCCGTGGCGTCGGCCAGGTCGCGGCCGGCGAAGTGGCGGAACACGTCGTCCAGGGTGGGGTCCTCGCGCTGCGGGTCGTCCTCGCGCACCTGCGCCTTGAGCTCGGCGGGGGTGCCGAGGGCTCGGATGCGGCCGCGGTCCATCAGGGCGACGCGGTCGCAGTGGCGGTCGGCCTCGTCCATGTAGTGGGTGGTGACCAGCACCGTCATGCCGGTAGCGCGGCGCACGGCGTCCACGCGCTCCCAGACCCCGGTGCGGGCGATCGGGTCCAGCCCGATGGTGGGCTCGTCCAGGACCAGCAGGCGCGGCGCGCTGACCAGGGCCTGGGCGAGCTCGAGGCGGCGCACCATGCCGCCGGAGTAGGTGGCGGCCATCCGCTCGGCCGCGTCGAGGAGGTCGACGGCGGCCAGCGCCTGGGTGACCCGCTCGGCGCGTTCGGCGCGCGGCACGTCGAAGACCCGGGCGAACAGGGCGACGTTCTCCCGTCCGGTCAGCCCGGCGTCGGCGGACAGCTGCTGGGGCACGTAGCCGAGCAGCCGCCGCACCTGCATGGGCCGGCGGGTGGCGTCGTGGCCGAAGACGCGCACCATGCCGGCACCGACCGGCAGCAGGGTGGTGATCGCGCGGATCGTGGTGGTCTTGCCGGCACCGTTGGGGCCGAGCAGGCCGAACACCTCGCCGGTGCGCACCGTCAGGTCGACGCCGTCGACGGCCCGGGTCTCGTGTCCCTTGCCGCGGCCGTGGCGGAAGGTGTACTCCAGCCCGCGGCACACCACCGCGTCCGCCTCCTCCATCACTCCTCCTCGGGCAGGGTGCGCAGGCCCTGAGCGAGCGAGCGCAGCGCGGGCAGGGCCGCGGCCAGGGCCTCCCGGTCGCCTTCGGGCAGGCCCGCCACCAGTCGGCCCACCAGCGCCCGGCGCCTTGCGCGCCAGGCCTCGATCCGCTCCTCGGCCTCCGCGGTGGCGTGCAGCAGCGCCGCCCGCCGGTCCGCCGGGTCCACCTCGCGCCGCAGCAGGCCCTGTGCCACCAGCTGGTTGATCAGCGTGGACACCGAGTTCCCGGCCAGGCACAGTTCCTCGGCCGCGTCCGAGACGCGCAGCCCGGGGCTGTCCGTCACCAGGCGTAGGAGTTCCACCTGCGCTCCGCGCAGCCTGGGCTGCTCCAGGCCCTGGCGCAGCCTGCGCCGCAGCATGCGCTGGAGCCCGACCAGCAGCGCGGAGAACTCCTCCGCGAGGGCGGTGTCGGGGGTGTCCGGGGCTCGTGTCGTCACACTCCCGATTTTAGCTCTCAGTGCGAGGCATCTGTCGAGGGTGCGGCTGCCGGCACGGGCGTCACCCCGCACCACAGCACTCCCGTGCGTCACGGATTCCGCCGATCCCGGGAACGGCGGGCGCCGCCGCTGCTAGCGTCCCCGGACACGGGATCCACCCGCTGCCGCGCGGGGCGGCGAGGTTCGAGGACGGTGCGCAGCTGACCGGCGTCCGCAGCGTCCGGGACGCCGGCGGCCGGCACTCGGGTGTTCCACCGCCTCTCCCGCGCGCGGGGGCGGCGGCGCGGCGCGCGGCTGGCGCGTCGGGCGGGTCGGCAGTCCCGGGCGTAGTAGCGTCGGGCGCGAAGTCGCGCCCGGTGCGCGGCTGTTGCTGATGGCGGAACGGGGGTTCGGCTTGCGGAGGAAGAGGGGGTGGTGGGTGTGGGACGGACACCTGCACAGGCACGGGCGATCGAGCACCCGGGGGTGGAGGACGTGAGCGTCCAGCAGGTCCTGGACGCCCTCGCCGATCCGGCCAGGAGGGCGGTGGTGCGCACCCTGGCGCACGCGCGCCGGGACCTGAGCTGCGGATCCTTCGACCTTCCGGTGGGGCGCTCCACCTCCAGCCACCACCTCGCGGTGCTGCGCGCCGCCGGGCTGCTGCGCCAGTACTACGTGGGCACCACGAAGATGAACGCACTGCGCACCCAGGAGGTCGAGCGGCGCTTCCCGGGCCTGTTGCCGGCGGTGGTCGCCGCGGCCGACGCCGAGGCCCGGGAAGCGCCCGCCACCTGACGGGCGGTCAGCTCTGCCGGCCGCCGTCGACGGTGACGACGATCTTGCCGACCTGGGCGCCGGCCTCGAGGTAGCGGTGGGCCTCGGCGATGCTGTCCAGCCCCTCGAAGACCCGGTCGATCACCGGGGTGAAGGTGCCGTCGGCGAGGCCCGCGGTGATGAACGCGTGGCCCCGGCGCAGTCGTTCGGCGTCGCGGCTGACCTCGTGGATGGTGTAGAAGCGGCTGCTGAGAGGGGCGAAGGTGTCCTGGCCGGGCATGGGGGTGTCGCTGAGGTCGAGACGGCCGTAGACGATCAGGCGGCCCCCCGGGGCGATCGCGCGGGCGAGGGTGTTGACACCGGGGCCGGCAATGGCGTCGAAGGCGGTGCGCACCCCCGCGCCGCCCGTGATGTCCAGGACGCGGGCGACGAGGTCCTGTTCACCGGTGACGATGACGTCGGCGGCGCCGGCGTCCAGGAGCTGCCGCCGCTTGGCCGGGGTGCGCGTGGTGGCGATGGGCACCGCGCCCAGGCGCCGGGCGATCCGGATCGCGGCGAGGCCCACGCTGGAGGCGGCCGCGGTGAGCAGTACGTGGTCGCCCGGGCGAAGGTGCCCGTCCTCCGCGAGGGCGCCGTAGGCGGTCAGGTACGGCATCCACACGGCGGCGCCCTGTACGGCCGTCAGCTGCGGGAGGCGGTGGACGACGGCCCGGGCGGGCACGATCGCGTGGGTGGCGTAGACGCCGTAGTCGTTCTGGGAGAACGCGGGAATGGAGTCGACCGGGTCGCCGACGCGGAAACCGGTGACGCCCTCGCCGACCGCGTCGACGGTCCCGGCGGCCTCGTACCCCGGAGTGGCCGGGAACTCGGGCACCTCCAGGTACTGGCCGGCCCGGTACAGGGCCTCGGCCCGGTTGAGGCCCAGCGCCTCGACCTTGATCCGGACCTCCCCGGGGCCGGGCTGGGGCAGGTCCACCTCCCGTACGGTCAGGACTTCCGGACCGCCGACGGCCTCGAAGACGACCTTCCTGGGCATGACGAACTCCCCCTCGTTTGCACGTGCACGGACGTGATCCGAGATCCACCCAAGCGCCGTCCGGAGCCGGTGTCAAACGTCGATCCGGTTCGGAATACGGGACCATCCGCCCTTGTTGTCAACGAGATTGAGCGCACGTCAGGTGACGACCACGCGGGGACGCCCGGGGCGTGCGGGGCGCCCCTCCAGGGCGAGCGGACGGGGCCGGCGGGGTGGGGCGTACGCTGGCGGCCATGATCGAGGACGGGGTCCAGGGGTGGGCCGGCACGCGCCGGTGGGTGGAGGGCGTACTCGCGCCCGGCGAGCGGATCGCGGAGGTGACGCCGCTCAGGGGCGGCTGGACCTCCCGGATGCGGCGCCTGGACATCGAGGGCGGCGCCGCCCCGTACGCACTGGTCCTGCGGTCCTTCGTCAAGCCGTTCTACCGCCGCCACGCCAGCGGCCTGCTGACCCGCGAGGCCGAGATGCTGGAGCGGCTGGCGTCCTCCGGGGTGCCGGTGGCCGGGCTGCGGGCCCTCGACGCGGACGGGCGGTGGTGCGACCACCCGTCCCTGGTGATGACCCACCTGCCCGGCACGGTCCGCATCGGCGAGGACGGGCAGGTGCGGCACCGCACCGCCCTGCTGGCGGCCCAGTTGGCGGCCGTCCACGCCGTCGAGGTGCCCGAACCGGCCCGCCCGAGGGCCTGGCAGGCCTGGACGGCGCCCGAACGCGTCCGGACGCCGCCCGCCACCGACCGCCCGGACCTGTGGGCGCGTGCGGTCGACCTGATCCGCCGCGAGGCGCCCGCGCACCGCTCCTGCTTCCTGCACCGCGACTTCCACCCCGGCAACGTCCTGTTCACCGGCACCGGCGAGCAGTTGGCGGTCAGCGGCGTGGTGGACTGGGTGGAGACCTCGTGGGGCCCCGCCGACCTGGACGTGGCGCACTGCTCCACCGCCCTGGCCCTGCTGCACGGCGTCCCGGCGGGCATGGCCTTCGCCGACGCCTACCGGCAGGCCGGTGGACGGCTCACCGAGGACGGCGCCGACCACCTGTACTGGCGGCTGCTGGACGCCCTCGCCTTCGCGCCCGACGCCGAGAAGGTCGCCGAACCCTGGCGCGGGCTGGGCCGCACGGACCTGACACCCGAGCTCCTCACCCAGCGCCTGGAGGACTACCTCCAGGCCCTCCTCGACCGCTACGCGTAGCCCCCACCGGTCCCCCGGCCGTCCCTGCCCGGTACCCGCGGCGCGGCGGTGGGCGCCGTTCAGGTGGGCGCCGTTCAGCCGCCCACCGGCGACCAACGCCGTGCCGTACGAGACCCCGCGGATGACCGAACACCAGGCCCGCGCCCTGTCGGCCGGCCTGAGGGACGGCGGGCGGACACCGGCGCTGCCGACGGGGGCCTGAGCCACCGCTCCGCGCGGACTCTGGTTCGATGGGGTACGCCGTGACCGTCGACTGCGAGGAGCAAGACCCTGAGTACGTCGTTCGCCGAAGTCCTCTCCGTCGGCCTGCTGGTGTTGGTGCTGGTCTGCGCCGTGGTGCGGCCCTGGGGCTGGCCCGAGGCGGTGGTGGCGGTGCCGGCGGCCGCCCTGGTGGTCGGCACCGGGGCGATCTCGCCCGCGGACGCGGTGGCCGAGGCGGAGCGGCTCGGGCCGGTGGTCGGCTTCCTCGCGGCCGTGCTGGTGCTGGCGCAGCTGTGCGATGACGAGGGCCTGTTCCAGGCGTGCGGGGCGTGGATGGCCCGTACCTCGGCGGGGAGCCCGCGGCGGCTGCTGGTGCAGGTGTTCGTGGTCGCGTCGGTGATCACCGCGGTGCTCAGTCTGGATGCCACCGTGGTGCTGCTGACGCCGGTGGTGTTCGCCACCGCGGCCCGGCTCGGCGCCCGGCCCAAGCCGCACCTGTACGCCTGCACGCACCTGTCGAACACCGCCTCGCTGCTGCTGCCGGTGTCGAACCTGACGAACCTGCTGGCCTTCGCCGCCAGCGGGCTGAGCTTCACCCGGTTCGCCGCGCTGATGGTGCTGCCGTGGCTGGCGGCGATCGCCGTGGAGTACCTGGTGCTGCGCCGGTTCTTCGCCACCGACCTGGACGCGGGCGCTCCCGCTCCGGTCGGGGCGGAGGCGCCGGAGATGCCGCTGTTCGCGCTGGTCACCGTCGGCTGCACGCTCGCCGGGTTCGTGCTGACCTCCGCGGTCGGGATCGACCCGGCGTGGGCGGCGCTGGCCGGCGCGCTGGTGCTCGCCGCCCGGGCCCTCGTCCAGCGGCGGACCAGCCCGGCGGCGATCGTGCGCTCGGCCGCCGTGCCGTTCCTGGCGTTCGTCCTGGCGCTCGGCGTCGTGGTGCGGGCGGTGGTCGACAACGGGCTGGCCTCCGCGCTCGGGCACCTCGTCCCGCACGGCACCTCGCTGCCCGCCCTGCTCGGCCTCGCCGGGCTGGCGGCCGTCCTGGCGAACGTGATCAACAACCTGCCGGCCACGCTCGTCCTGCTCCCGCTGGCCGTGCCGTCCGGGTCGGGAGCCGTGCTGGCGGTGCTGCTCGGGGTGAACATCGGCCCGAACCTGACCTACGCCGGCTCGCTGGCCACCCTGCTGTGGCGGCGCATCGTCCGCGAGCACGACACCGAGGTCGGCCTGGGCGAGTTCACCCGGCTCGGCCTGCTGGTCGTGCCCGCCGCCCTGGTGGCGGCCGTGGTGGCACTGTGGGGGTCCCTGCGGATCGTCGGAACGTGACGGGCGGGCGGGGGCGGTAGCCGAGCGGGCCGGCGAGGGCCGGAGAGGCCTGGAGGGTGCTGGAATGGTGGACGAGCATGAGGAGGGTGACACCGTGACCGTCGTCGTCTGGATCGCCGAAGGCACCTGGCCCGCCTGTGTGGACGCCGCCCGCGCGCACGCGCCGCAGGACGCGGAGGTCGTCCTGCTGCACGTCAGCGGTCAGGACGTGCCCGGCGTCGCGCACGGCGCCTTCGCCGGCCTGCTCGGGCGCGGCCACCGCGAGCGCGACCCCGGCACCCGGGTGGAGCACCTGGCGGCCGGATCGGCCCGGCAGCTGCTCGACGCCGCGGCCGACCGCCTCGGGCGGCCCTGCACCCGGCTGGAGCGCAGCGGCCACACGGAGCGCGAGGTCGTCGCGGCGGCGGAGGACGCCGACCTGCTCGTCCTCGCCCGGGACGGTGACCGCACCCGTCTCGGACCCCGCAGCCTCGGCCCGGCCACCCGTTTCGTCGTCGACCACGCGCCCTGCCCCGTGCTGCTGGTCTGGCCGGAACCGGCACCGGGCGCCGACACGCTCCCTCCGCCGCCGCCCCGGCAGCGGTGACCCTCCGGGCGGCGGGGTTTCGCCGGGTCCACGGGCCGGTGGGTCGGCGGGTCGCGCCGACGGGTCCACGGGCCGCACCGACGGGGCTACCGGACTACGGGTCCACGGGCCGCACCGACGGGGCTGCGGGATCAGGGTCCACGGGTCGCACCGACGGGTCGGCGCGGGTGCCGGGCGCCCGCCCGCGGCATAGCGTGGCCGACGGCGCCCGCCCGTCCGGCGGCGGTGCGGGAGACGACGGCATCGGCCCCTGGAGGTCCGTACATGCGCGCGGTGACCTACGACTCGTACGTCCCGGACAACTCCCGACTGCGCTTCGGCGAGGTGCCCGACCCGAAGGTGGCGCCCGGCCAGGTGCTGATCCAGGTCCGGGCGGCGTCCGTCAACCCCGTCGACTGGAAGATCATGGCCGGGGGCCTGGACGGCATGATGGACGCGGTCTTCCCGGTCATCCCCGGCTGGGACGTGGCCGGAGTCGTCACCGGGACCGGCCCCGACACACCCGAGTTCGCTCCCGGGGACGAGGTGATGGCGTACGCCCGCAAGGACGTGGTGCACGGCGGCACCTTCGCCGAGTACGTCGCGGTCGCCGCGACCTCGGTGGCCCGCAAGCCCGCCGGGCTCGACTGGGCGCAGGCGGCCGGGCTGCCGCTGGCCGGCCTGACCGCGCTGCGCTGCCTGGACCGGCTGGAGGTCGGCCCCGCCGACGTGCTGCTGGTCCACGGCGCCTCCGGCGGGGTGGGCAGTCTGGCGGTGCAGCTCGGCCGTGACCGCGGTGCCCGGGTGATCGGCACCGCCTCCGAGCGCAACCACGCGTTCGTCCGCGAGCTGGGCGGCGAGCCGGTGACGTACGGGGACGGCCTGGCCGAGCGGGTGCGGGAGCTGGTGCCCGCCGGTGTGTCGGCCGTGGCGGACTTCGTCGGCGGCCAGCTGGAGACGACCCTGGCCGTGCTCGCCGAGGGCGGTCGGCACGTGTCCATCACCGACCCGGGCGTGGCACAGCACGGCGGGCACTGGATCTGGGTCCGCCCGGACGGCGCCAAGCTCGCCGAGCTCGCGGCGGCTGTCGACCGGGGAGCGCTGACAGTGGAGGTCGCCCGGACCTTCCCGCTGGAGCAAGCGGGCGAGGCCTTCGACGCCAGCCGCACCGGCCACACCCGCGGCAAGATCGTCCTCCTGCCCTGAGGTGCTTCCGGCGCCCGCCCCCCGGGACCGGACCGGGGGGGCAGGCAGGACCGGGCGGGGGCGCACCGGGCGGGACCGGGCAGGGGCGGTCGGGCGGGCAGGACCGGGCCGGGGCGGCCGGGGCGGGTGCCTCGGACCGCCCTCTGCTCAGGCCGCCCGCTGCGCGGCGGCGGCCGCGGGCCGCAGGTCCGCCAGGCTCAGGAGGTGCGCGGGCGCGTCCGGCAGGAGGATGCGGCGGGTGGCGGTCTGGTCCGGCCCGATGTGGACGAGCTCGCCCGGCTCCATCAGCCGCCAGTGCGGGTTGTCGTCCATGCGTTCGCTGGCGACCACGGTCGACCGGGCGTGGAGGAGGTCACCCGAACGCACGCGCATCCGCCCCGCCGTGCCGGCGTGGTCCAGGTGCCGGTTGCCGTGCTTCCCGCCGGCCTGGCGGTGGAGGACGTACAGCTCGTGGGTGCCGGGGTAGCGCAGCGCCCACAGCTGGTCGGCCGTGGTGAGGACCAGGTTGAGGGCGTAGAGCGGCAGGTTGCGGGCCACCCAGCGGGCGGCGGCCTCGATCCCGGCGGTGACGTCGCCGCCGCGCGCGGCCGTCTCCCGGGTGATCAGCGCGAAGAAGCGCTCGGAGTCGGTGTCGCCCTGGACCAGGGAGCGGTCCGGGCCGAGGTGCTCGTCGAGCCGTTCGAGGTCCTCGATCACGCCGTTGTGGGCGAACAGCCGGCCGTCCTGCTCGAACGGATGGGTGTTGACGTCCTCCAGCGCTCCGGTGGTCGCGAACCGCAGGTGGGCCAGGAAGGTCGCCGATTCCACCGACGCGGCGTCCTCGGCGAAGGAGCGGTCCTGGAACGCGGCGATGGGGGCCTTGTGGACCTGCGGCGTCCCGTCGACCGCGAAGTAGCCCAGTCCGGTGCCGTCGGGCTCGCGGTGGCTCTGCGCGGTCAGGCTGTCGGGTGCCTCCAGCAGCCAGAAGGTCGCGCGGCTGCGCCGGGGCGCACTGCTCAGGCCGAACAAACGGCACATGGGCGTCCTGCCTCTCCTCTGACGACGGGCTCGCCCGTCCCTCTTCTCACCGCTGTCCTCCTGCTCACCGCTGTCCTCCCCCTCACCGCTGCTGCGGGTCGGGCCGCAGGTCCGGCGGGTGGAAACAGGCGGTGACGGTCTTGCCGTCCTTCTGCAGGCGGGTGTGCCAATGGTCGGCGAGCGCGTCGACCAGCGCCAGGCCGCGGCCTCCGGTGGCATCGGGGGACGCCGTCCGGGGGCGCGGGAGCCGGCTGCTGTGGTCGTGGACGCTCAGGTGCAGGCAGCGCCCGTCCCAGGTCAGCACCAGCTCCGCGTCGCTGCCGGCGTGGACGTGGGCGTTGGTGGTCAGTTCCGACACGGCCAGCACCACCGCGTCCGCGACCGCCGGGGCGTCCCGGTCCCAGCCGAGGGCTTCGAGGTGCGTCCTCGCCCACGCCCGCCCGGCACGCACCCCCGCGCCGAGCGGCAGGCGCCGAGCCCACCCGACTCCGCGGATCTTGGACATGCAGGCCTCCCTCCACATGGATGCGGCCCGCGTCTGCCCGCATCCGGCGACGGTATGCGGTGCAGGTCACGCTCCGTCGCCTGGCGCTCGGTCAGGGAGCCGTACGGGACAGCGCGGGCGCGGCGGGCGCGGGGCGGCCACACGGGGAGCGCGCACGGCACGTGACCGGGTCGGCACGGGGAGGCGAGGGCGGGACGGGAAGGGGCGGGCATGGAACCGGAGCGGGCGGGAAGGCGGTGGCCACGGAGCGCGCCGCAGGGGCGGCGCCGTGACGCGAGGAGAGACATGAGCACCAGCAGGATCTGGGAGTTCCGTTCCGAGTCCGGTCACGTCTCGGGCACCGATCTGGTGGGCTTCCACGTCGAGGCCACCGACGGCCCCATCGGCAAGATCGACAAGCACTCCGATGAGGTCGGCGACGCGTACCTGGTGGTCGACACCGGCCCGTGGATCTTCGGCAGCCGGGTCCTGCTGCCCGCCGGCACCGTCGCCCGCGTCGACCAGCACGACAAGAAGGTGTACGTCGACCGCACGAAGGACGAGATCAAGAACGGCCCCGGGTTCGACCCCGCCACCCACGGCACCGACACCGGCTACCAGGAGCAGTACACCGCCTACTACGGCCCCTTCTACGTCGGTCCGTTCCTCTGATCGTCACCCCGGTCCGCCTCCCCCGGTGCGACCGTCCGCTCCCGCCCCCGCGGCCGACCACCGCGGGGGCGCGGTCTGCCCGGACCACGTCCACGGTGGCGGCCGCGGCTCGGTTCGGGCCGGCGGTTCGGGGTTGCTCGCGGTTCGGGGTCGCGGCGCTCACCGGGCACCCGTCGGCGGTCATCGGACGACCGGTGGTACGGAGGGGCCCTGCGACCCGGACATCGGCCGGCCGGCTCGGAGTCCGGCGTCCTGCGAGGACGGTGGAACCGGAGGTCCGCTGGTGAGCCAGGGGCTCGGTGTCCTTGTCGTGACCGGTGAGCCCTCGTATCGTCGGGGCCCTGCGGGTTCGTCCGAGGTGTCGACGGGAGTCACCGTATGAAGCTGCGTCGGGTCGGCGATCCGGGCGCCGGGACGCCCGAGCGGCGCGGCCTGCGCGCGCCCGGCGCTCCCACCCCGCGGGAGGCGCACTGATGCGCGTCGCGCTGTTCATCACCTGCTTCAACGACACCATGTTCCCCGCCACCGGCCGCGCCGTGGTGACCGTCCTCGAACGGCTGGGCCACACCGTGGACTTCCCGCTCGAGCAGACCTGCTGCGGCCAGCTGCACGTCAACACCGGCTACCCCGCGGACGCCGTCCCGCTGGTGGCCCGGTTCGCGCGCACCTTCGCCGAGTACGACGCCGTCGTCACGCCGTCCGCGTCCTGCGCCGGGCTGGTCCGGGAGACCCACCCCGCCCTCGCCGAGGCGTACGGTTCCCGCCGGCTGCACCGGCAGGTCGCCGAACTGGCGCCGCGGGTCCACGAGTTCACCGAGTTCCTGACCGACGTCCTCGGCGTCGACGACGTCGGCGCCCGCTTCCCGCACCGCGTCACCTACCACCCCACCTGCCACTCGCTGCGCGCGCTGCGCCTCGGCGACCGGCCGCAGCGGCTGCTGCGCGCCGTGGACGGCCTCGACCTGGTCGAGTTGCCGGCCGCCGACGCGTGCTGCGGCTTCGGTGGCACCTTCGCCGTCAAGAACGCCGCGACCTCCGGAGCGATGCTCGCCGACAAGGTCGGGGCGGTACGGGAGACGGGCGCCGAGGTCCTCTGCACGGTCGACAACTCCTGCCTGATGCACATCGGCGGCGGCCTGTCCCGGCAGTCCGCCGCGGTGCGGACCCTCCACCTGGCCGAGATCCTGGCCACGACCGAAGGCGGACGACGATGACCCGAGGCGGGCGACGATGACCGAGGGCGGACGATGAGCGCCCCCGGCGACCGCGGAGTGGTCTGGCTGGGCACCCCGCCCTTCCCCGACGCCGCCCGCGAGGCCGTCGGCGACACCCGGCTGCGGGCGAACCTGAAGCGGGCGACGACCGTCATCCGCGACAAGCGCCTCGCCGTCGCGTCGGAGCTGGACGACTGGGAGCAGCTGCGCACCGCCGCCGACGCGATCAGGACCCGGACCCTGCGTCACCTCGACCACCACCTGCTGCGGCTGGAGGAGTCGGTCACCGCCGCCGGTGGAACGGTGCACTGGGCGGCCGACGCCGCCGAGGCCAACCGCATCGTCACCGACCTGGTGCGGGACACCGGCGAGCACGAGGTCGTCAAGGTCAAGTCGATGGCCACCCAGGAGATCGGCCTCAACGAGGCCCTCGCCGCGGCGGGCATCACCGCCTACGAGACCGACCTCGCGGAACTCATCGTCCAGCTCGGCGACGACCGCCCGTCCCACATCCTCGTCCCGGCGATCCACCGCAACCGGACGGAGATCCGCGACCTGTTCGCCGAGCGGATGGGCGCGTGGGGGCAGCCGGCTCCCGAGGGGCTCACCGACGAGCCCGTCGAACTCGCCGAGGCGGCCCGCCGGCACCTTCGGCGGAAGTTCCTCACCGCGAAGGTCGCCGTCTCCGGTGCCAACTTCGCCGTTGCCGACACCGGCACCCTCGTAGTGGTGGAGTCCGAGGGCAACGGCCGGATGTGCCTGACCCTGCCCGAGACCCTGATCACGGTGATGGGCATCGAGAAGGTCGTCCCCAGTTGGTCGGACCTGGAGGTGTTCCTCCAGTTGCTCCCCCGCTCCTCCACCGGCGAGCGGATGAACCCGTACACCTCCACCTGGACGGGCACGACGCAGGCCGACGGCCCGTCCCGGTTCCACCTCGTCCTGCTCGACAACGGCCGCACCGACACCCTCGCCGACACCGTCGGCCGCCAGGCCCTGGCCTGCATCCGCTGCTCCGCCTGCCTCAACGTCTGCCCGGTCTTCGAGCGCACCGGCGGGCACGCGTACGGCTCGGTCTACCCCGGGCCGATCGGCGCCGTGCTGACGCCGCAACTGGTCGGCGTGGAACGGGCCTCCTCCCTGCCGTTCGCCTCCACCCTGTGCGGGGCCTGCTACGACGCCTGCCCGGTGAAGATCGACATTCCGAGGCTGCTGGTGCACCTGCGGGCCGCGGCGGTCCGGGCCCGCCGCGGCGCCGGACGCCTGCCCACCGCCGAGGCCGTGGCGATGAAGGCGGCCGCCACCGTCCTTGACTCCCCCGGACTGTTCGCCGCCGCCCAGCGGGCGGCCTCGCTCGGGGGCCGGGCGCTCGCCCGACGCGGTCGGATCGGCCGGCTGCCCGGCCCGCTGCGCGCGTGGTCCGCCGAGCGGGACACCCCGGCGCCGCCCGCCGAGTCCTTCCGCGACTGGTGGCGCAGGAACCGGCAGGAGAGGTGATGGACAGCCGTGACGCCGTCCTCCGGCGGATCCGGGCCGCCCTCGCCGACGTCCCCGCCGACGAGGGCCCGGAGGACGTGCCCGTGCCGCGCGCGTACCGGCGGGGCCACGCCGCCCCCGGTCAGGACCTGACGCGGCTCTTCGCCGAGCGGGTCCGCGACTACCGCGCCACCGTCACCCGGACGGACCGGGTCGGACTTCCCGGGGCGATCGCGGCCGCCCTCACCGCGCGCCGCGCCACGCGGCTGGCGGTACCCGACGGCTTCCCCGCCGGGTTCCTGCCGTCCGGAGCCTTCGAGTGGCACCGGGAGCCCCTCGGCGTCGCCGCCCTGGACGCCCTCGACGGCGTCGTCACCCTGGCGGCCGTGGGCATCGCCGTCACCGGCACCATCGTCCTGGACACCGGCCCGGGCCAGGGCGGCCGGGCCCTCAGCCTCGTCCCCGACTACCACCTGTGCGTCATCCGCGCGGAGCAGATCGTCGACGACGTGCCCGAGGCGCTCGCACGCCTCGACCCGCGCCTGCCGCTGACCTTCGTCTCCGGCCCGTCCGCCACCAGTGACATCGAACTCACCCGGGTCGAGGGCGTGCACGGGCCGCGGACCCTGGACGTCCTCCTCGTCGACCCCGGCGAACCCGTCCCACCCGCCGGAGCCGGTGGCACCGCGGAACCCTGAGGCCCCGCGGAACCCTGAGACACCGCGGGGCCCCGAGGCACCGCGGGGCCCGGCGAGGCCGGCGCCCGGAGCCCGGTGCGCCGAGGCATCGCGGCCGGACGGTACCGCGCCCGCCGCGCCCGGGCGCATACTGTGCACGATGAACAAATTCTCAGCAGGTCGCCGCCCCCTGCCCACCAGTCCCTTCAAGGCCCCCACGGAGGCACCGCGCAAGCACTTCGACGTCGGGGACCGCGTCACCCATGACGGATTCGGCCTCGGCCGGGTCATCGGCGTCGAAGGCGACGGCGACATCGCGGTCCTCGTCGACTTCGGATCACGGAGGGAACGCATCACCCAGCCGTACACCGCGATGTTCAAACTCTGACCGCCGGAAGCCGGCCGGGCGTCGCCCCATGGTCCGGACGGTCCTCGCGGGCACTATTCTCGGGTCCATGTCGAAACCTGATGCGCTGCTCGTCGACATCGCCGCGATGGTGGAGTCCGAGGGCAGCAACCAGATGCCCCTGACCGTGGTCGTCCCGGGGGCGGTCATCACCGGCCGGCTGGCGCCGGAGCGGCTGTGGCTGGAGCGGGTGGCCGAAGTCCTCGCGGCCTCGGACCACTTGAAGCCCTTCGCCACGCTCTTCGCGACGCCCGGCGGCGAGACGGCTCCGCCCGACGCCCGGCCCACCCACCTGCACCTGCACGTCGCCCGCATCCTCCAGGGCAGCTTCGGCCTGCCCCACACGGGCGGCCTGTACCGGATCGCCATCGCCGACATCAGCAGTTGGACGGTGGGGGACCTCAGCTACTCCGACCACTGACCGCTCCTCCGCCCGGCGGCGGAGCCCCCGCCGGGCGGGGGGTTCCGCCGCCGGGCGGGGCGCACCCGGCGCCGGGCGGCTGGGGCGGCCCCCCCCCCCCCGGGGGCCGGGGGGGGGGGGGGG
>NZ_JBEPAK010000137.1:0-19495 GCF_040298565.1 Kitasatospora sp. NPDC001539
GCAGCATGGAACAGATCTACCCCACCCACGATGAACTTCCGCCCACCGCATGACCGTTGGCATGCGACCGCTCCACCACATCAAGGGACACGACCGTGGAGGGATGTCCGGTCGTTCGTTGGATCGCGTCATGGGAGCCGTCTTCGACATTTGCCGCCGCCGTGTGTGGCTGTCCTTCGGCCAGTGCCCGGACCTGCCCGTCACCCGCAGCCGCGAACTCGCCCGCCGGGCCCTGTCGGGGTGAGGCCTGGCAGGCCCCGGCTGCCGGATGAGGCCGAACCTGGGCGACGACGTCCTCGTGGCGACCGCCGAACTCCTGACCAACGCCTGCGTCCACGGCGGTGGAACGCGCGTACTGGTCCTCGACTACCGCCCCGGGGTGGAACGGGTCGAAGTCAGCGACCACAACCAGGCCCAGCCACGCCTGCGCCCCGACGCCCGGGGGCAGCCGGGCGGCTACGGCCTCCTGGTCGTGGAACGCCTCACCGCCGGCTGGGGAGTGACAGCGGACGCCGGCGGCAAGACGGTATGGACGGAACTGCCCACCACCCGGCCGCGATGGTGCTGAACAAGTCGGCCGCGCTCCCGGGGCCCCGGTGCTGAGCCGAAAACGCCCCGGTGCGGTGCCGCCCGGCCGCGGCCTTCGTCCCAGGGCTTGCCCACCCTCACCGAATTCGGCGGGCACGTCCCCGCCCCGGGGCACAGCACCGCCGCGCCTTCGCGTGGCAAGGCCCGCGGCGGGCCCGGCGCACGCCGCGCGGCGAATCCGACCTCTCTGGGGTTTATGTCCGTTTTACGGGTAGGCGGGGGTGGCACCTACTCGCCCATTGGAGGCCGTCATGGCACCCACCCATCGCGCACCCATCGAAGAGCACCCTGACCTGGTGGAGCTGCGGGCCCGTCACGACCGCGCGGCTGCCACCCCCCGAGCCCAGATGATCGAGGCGCTCGCTCTCATCACCGGCCTCTACCTTGCCGCTTCGCCGTGGATCGCCGGCTTCAACGGCTTCACCACCCTCGCGGTCACCAACCTCATCGTCGGCATCGCCTACGTGCTGCTCCTGGGCGGTCTCGGCAACTCCTACGAACGCACCCACTCGATGGCCTGGGCCGCCGCCGCCATCGGTATCTGGACCTGCATCGCGCCCTGGGTCGTCGCCGGCGACGTCGCCCACACCCGCTCCATCACCAGCAACCTCATCACCGGGGCCATCGCCACACTCGTTGCTCTCGCAGCCGCTTCCGCCGCCCGTGACCGCACCGCCGGCCGACGGGGTCTCCGGGCCGCCGCTCCCCAGCGACCCACCATGCCGGGCAACCACTGACGCCCCCGGCACTGCCTGTGCTGGCGTCCACCGTGTCGAGCACCCGCAGCAGGGGCAGCGTCTTGGCGATCCGCCCCGCTCCGTCCTCCGGCCGAACGCCATCAGCACGCCCAGGTCGTGCTGATGCTCGCCGCCGTCCTCGCCGGCTGCGCCGATGCCGCGAAACTGACCGGCGCCGACGTCGCGCGGATCCCCTGGACGGACGGGGCGGGCTGCTGGGGCTGCTCCGGTCGGGGCCCGGTTCGTGGTGCGGGCCTGCCGGGTCTTGGCGCGGCGGGTTCGCAGGCAGCCGCTCTGGAGCCGGGCCGGCAGGCATGGCCCGGGTTCCGGTGGGCAGCCGAGTCGGCGAGAGGTGGACGGCGCCGGCAACGCCTGCGCGGGGCCCGGCGCGGGTCCCGTTCGGCCGGCGTGGTGCGTCCGCAAGCCCTGTGCGACGAGAGGAGAACGCCATGACCACGGCCCGCGAGATCATGACCGAGGGCGCCGAGTGCATCGGCGAGCAGGAGGCCGTCCTGGAGGCCGCGAAGAAGATGACCGAGCTGGGCGTCGGCGCCCTGCCGATCTGCGGCAGCGACGACAGGCTCAAGGGGGTCCTGACCGACCGCGACATCGTCGTCAAGGTCCTCGGGGCCGGCAAGGACCCCGCCCAGGTGAAGGCCGGCGAACTCGCCCAGGGCGAGGCCGTCACCATCGGCGCCGATGACGACGCCCACGAGATCCTGCGCACCATGGCCTCCCACCAGGTGCGACGACTGCCCGTCATCGACGGCCACCGCCTGGTCGGCATCGTCGCCCTGGCCGACGTCGCCCGCGCCCTGCCCGACGCCAAGGCCGGGGACCTCCTCCAGGCCATCTCCACCGACTGACCACGGCGCCACCCCACCGGCCGGCCCACCCCCAGGGCCGGCCGGCCCCCTCACCCCAGCGGGCCCACCACCATGCCGTCCTTCCCCCACCCCGACATCACCACCCTCGACGCCCTCGCCGACCTCCTGCGCACCCACCCCGACCGGCTCTACCTACGCTGGTCCCGCGGCCCCGACACCGACCTCAACCACGCCGGCCGCAGCCTCGACGACCTCACCGGCGTCCCCCTGCCCGGACTGTCCGCCACCTCCCTCGCGGTCGAGGACTGGTGGCAGGACCGCCCGCTGCGCCTGTGGGTCGCCCGCCGCCTGTACGACTACTGCCACCTGCGCCGCGACAAAGCCCCCGGCATCCACCCCTGGATCCTCACCGGCACGGAAACCGGCCGCGGACCGGACAACGAACCACTGCTCACCGACGCCCGCCCGCTCGCCCGCATCAGCCCCGACGTCATCGCCCAGGCCGAGCACGAGATCACCCACCAGCCCGGCACCTGGGGGCCACTGCGCCGCACCGGCCGACCGTGACACCGCCGACCCGTGCGCGGCGGTGCGGGCGAGGTCGCCCTCGTGGTCGCTGTCACGCTGCGCCCTGGGCGAATGCCGACCGCGGCAGCTGCTGGGCGGTGCGCAGCGGGATGACGCGGCAGTGGGCCGACGGCACGACCGGACCGGCGAACCGGTGATCAAGAGAGCGCCGAATACCTCATGAGTTTGGCGTTCAGCGCGGTGAGCAGTTGCTCCGCGCGCGCTTCGTTCTGGGCGACCGTCTCCGCGTCGTTCTGGCTCCCGACGAAGACGCTGAGCACCACCGAGCCCTTGGTGGCGACCAGGTAGACATAGGGGTCCGGGTGGGTCGAGTCGCCCCCCGTCGTCTGCCCCTCTTCGGCGTAGAGCTCGTCGACGGGGGCGGAGAACCCCTCGAGTGAGACCTCGTGGATGTTCTCGTTCGCGACGGATTCGCCGTTGAGGACGAAGCTCTTCGGGCAGCGCTTGCCGTCCGCCCTGCCGGTGGAAAGGTAGTTCCGGGCGTCGGCGGGTGTGGTGAACACGCTCACGGTCGTGTTGCCGCTGACCGCGGTTTCGGTGGCGTCGCCGTCGAGCGGGCGTTCCACGTTCCTGGTCATCTGGCCGCGCAGGCTCGGCGACGGGGGTACGGACTGGTATCGGCAGGACGCGTCGAGCTCGTAGGCCACGAGTTTGGCGTTCTCGGCGACACGGCTGCTCTTGAAGCCGGCGCCCCACTCGGCCGGGGTGAGGGCCACGACGGAGGCCAGGGCGCCGCTCATCACCTTGCTCTTGGCCGTGGGCGTGGCGGTGGCCGGCGGGGTGACCTGGGCCGTGGTGGCGGCGGGTGCTGGGGTCGCCGGGGAGTTCGCGGTGGAGGTGCTGGAGGAGCACGAGGACAGCAGCAGCGCAGACAGGAGGACGCAGCACACCGCTCCTGCCCCCTTGCCAAGATCGGTTCTCATCACGAGTGACTACTAAACCAGCGTCAAGATCGTCCGCGCGGGCCGGGTGCCCCGATCCCGGCCCCGCCGTCAGCGATGGAAAACCTGCGGCTCGCGGACCGGGTCGTTGAAGTCGCCAGGTCGTCCGGGTCGGCGGTGGTGTGCCCGCGTAGTGCCGACCAGCAGGGGGCGGGGTCGGGCAGTCGGACAGGGACGTCGCGCAGGACCACGGCGCCGGTGGCGGCCAGGGCGTTGAGAGCGGCTCGCGCGGTGGCGGCGATCGGTTCGGATGTGTCGGCGAAGCCGAGGGTGGCCGATCATGTGACACGCAGGGGGCGTTCGGGGGGGAGTGAGGCGGGACAGTGCCGTGGTGCCGGTGAGGGCATCGGGGTAGGAGGCGGCGTCGGCCGCGGTGCGGGCGAGTGGGCCCGAGGTGTTCAGCTTTCTTCGCACCCGTCACCGCCGCACAGCCGGTGCAGGGCCGCACGGCTCTCGTCGTCCGCGGCGCGGTAGACCAGGAGCCGCAGCTCCGGGTCCTCCAGCGGGAGCAGGACCTCGAAGTCGACGGCGATGGTCCCGACGGCCGGGTGCCGCAGCAGCTTGCGGCCGCGGCCGTCGACGCGAACCTCCCGCTCGGCCCAGAGCCGGGCGAAGTCCTCGTCTTGCGCGGTGAATTCGGCGATCAGCCCGGCCAGTGCCCGGTCCTCCGGGTGGGCGGCCCAAGCCGCGCGCAGGTGGGCGACGCCGTCCCGCAGCACCCCCTCGCGGTCGGCGTAGAAGTCTCGCATCGGCGGGTGCAGCAGGCAGAGCCACATCGCGTTCCGACGCTCCGGCGCAACAGCGTCGACTCCGGTAGCAGACGGGCCATTTCCGAGTTCCAGGCCAGCAGGTCGTAGCGGTGGTCCAGCAGCGCGGCGGGCAGCGGGGAGAGTTCGTCGACCAGGTGGGCCAGCGCCGGCGCCGGACCGGTGGCTGCCCCGCCGCGGGAACCGCCGGGGCGGCGCCGTCCGGCCAGATCGAAGAGGTAGTCGCGTTCGCCGGGTGCCAGCCGCAGGGCCCGGGCCAGCGCCGCCAGCACCTCCGCAGAGGGCCGAAGCCCCCGGCCCTGCTCCAGCCGGACCACGTAGTCGGTGCTGACCCCGGCCAGCTCGGCGACCTCCTCGCGGCGCAGACCGGGCGTCCGCCGGGCCCGCCGGTGCGCGGGCAGGCCCAGCCGCTCCGGGTCCAGCCGTTCGCGCCTGCCGCGCAGGAAGGCGGCCAGTTCCTCGGTGGTGTCCACGGTCCGTGTCGTCATGACCGGTCCAACCGCCAGGGTGGGACCGGCCTTCCCAGGAAAGTCCCTCCCTTATCCGGGGCCCGCCGCCGCCGCAGACTCGGTCCCGGCAACGGAACACGAACACACACGAGCACAGGAGAACCTCATGGCACTGGCCCTCGACGACTACCGGCTGCTGGGCCGCTCGGGACTACGGGTCTCACCGCTGGCCCTGGGCACAGCGACCTTCGGCACCGAATGGGGGTGGGGCGCAGAACGGGCAGAGGCCCGCAAGCTGTTCGACCGCTACGTCGGGCTCGGCGGCAACCTCCTCGACACCGCCGACACCTACACCGACGGCAGCTCCGAGCGCCTGCTGGGCGAGTTCGCCCACGAGGAGCGCGAACGCCTGGTGCTGGCGACCAAGTACTCGACCCTGCGCCGCCCCGGCGACCCGAACTCCGGGGGCGGGCACCGCAAGGCGCTGTTCGGCTCGGTGGAGAGCAGCCTGCGGCGGCTCGCCACCGACTACCTCGACCTGCTGTACCTGCACGTCTGGGACTTCCGGACCTCGGTGGAGGAGGTGCTGCGCGGCCTGGACGACCTGGTGAGGCAGGGCAAGGTGCTGTACGTGGCGATCTCCAACACCCCGGCCTGGCAGGTGTCCCGGATGCAGGCGATCGCCGACCTGCGCGGCTGGTCGCCGCTGGTCGCGCTGCAGGTCGAGTACAGCCTGATCGAACGCACGGCGGAGCGCGACCTGATCCCGATGGCCCGGGAGCTGGGCCTGGGCGTGGTCCCGTACTCGCCGCTGGGCGGCGGGGTGCTCAGCGGCAAGTACGGCCGGGAGGACGTGGGCGCGACGGGTGCCGGCCCCGAGGGGAGCACCCGCCGGAGCCACAACCTCGCCCTGGGCACCCTCACCGAACGCAGCCTCGGCGTGGCCGGGGTGGTCCGGGAGGTGGCCGGTGAGCTGGGGCACACCCCGGCCCAGGTGGCGCTGGCCTGGACGCTGCGGAAGCCGGGCGTGACGAGCACGCTGCTCGGTGCCCGCACCCTCGCCCAGTTGGAGGACAACCTGGGCGCCCTGGCGGTCGAGCTGACGGACGCCCAGCTGGCCCGGCTCGACGCGGCGGGCGCGATCACCCTCGGCCAGCCGCACGAACTGTTGACGAGCGAGCCCATCCGCCGGGTCACCACCGGCGACCTGCGGATCGAGACCCGCCGCTGACCCGGCCGCAGGCGGCGGGAGCGGGGGGTCCGGGGCCGTGGTCGGTTCACCGTCCGGGCGAGCCACGTCCGGGTCGGCGTCTGGTTCGGGCGCGGCCACGCCGTTCCAGCGCCGGTACCGGGTCTTCACCGCCCGCCTGCCCGACCACATGGTCGCGGCCGTCGCCCCGGTCGAGCACGCCGAGATCTGGGATTGCTGGAGTAGCGGTGGACCCCGCGCGCATCGAGTGGACCGAAGGTCCGCGTGCCGCTCCAGTGGCTTGGCTCGGTTCGTCGACCGCGTCATTGGTTCGCCGTCCGCTGCCCGTCATCGTGCCTCCAGGTGTGATCTCCACGGTGGCCATGAGGGCGTCCTGGAGTGTTCGCACGCCTGCGAGCAGGACGGGGGCGCCTCCCACCCCGCGTGTCTCCCCGCTCTACCCGCCGTGGCCCGTCGCCGTGCCCGCCACGGCGGCGGCTGCGCGTACGAAGGCGGCCAGGGCTGGGGAGGTGGCGTGCTCGGGCCAGGCGAGCACGAGCGTGGTGGGATCGGCATCATCGACTGGGACAGCGACCAGGTCGTCGCGCAGCTGGTCGCGGATGGAGGAGGGGAGGACGGCGACCATGCGGCGCAAGGCGATGAGGTGGAGAAGCCGGCTAAGGTCATGGATCTCGGGTCCGTGTGCGCCATCCCCAGATGCGCCCGGCCAGCGCGGCAGGGGCTCCCCGGCGAGGTCGTTCAGGCAGACCCGAGTACGGCCCGCGAGGCGATGCGACCTGGGTGTCACGAGAAGTTGCGTCTCGGTCAGGAGGTCCTGGGTGTCCAGGCCGGTGAGGTCGTGGTGGGGGCGGTGAAGCAGGGCGGCGTCGGCACGGCCCTCCCGCAGGAGGATCTCACGCTCGCCGAAGCTGCACACCAGCTCGACCGGCAGCGCACCCGGCTCAGCCTGATAGGCGTCGAGGATCGCGGGCAGCAGGCCACCGTCGCCGCCCGGCTTGATGACCAGGACCAGACGCGGGTCGGCGCGGCCGGCCCGCCGGGTGCGGCGCGCCGCGGCCGACGCGGCGTCGAGCACCGTACGGCTCTCGCGGAGCAGGACGGCCCCCGCCTCGGTCAGTGCGACCCGGCGACCGCCACGTTCCAACAGGGCTACGCCCAGCCGCCGTTCGAGCTGCTGAATGGCGCGGGAGAGCGGCGGTTGGGTCATTCCCAGCCGGGCGGCCGCCCGACCGAAGTGCAGTTCTTCGGCGACAGCGCTGAAGTAGACGAGCTCGCGGACCTCCAGTCTTTCCATACCCGCACGGTATCGCTGCGTACCTGGTCGGTGTTGGAACGCCCGGCCGCCCCCGTGGTTGGCTGAACGCATGACAGAAACCACGACTGCCCTGGTCACCGGTGCGAACAAGGGCATCGGGCGCGAGGTCGCAGCCCGGCTCGCCGCGCTCGGCATGGACGTCCTGCTGGCCTCGCGCGACCCGCACCGCGGTGCGGCAGCCGCAGCCGACCTGGGCCCGCGGGTGTACCCGGTCACCCTGGACGTCACTGACCGCGCCAGCGTCCTATCCGCCGCCCGCTGGATCGAGGAGCGCTTTGGCCGGCTGGACATCCTGGTCAACAATGCCGGCATCTCTGGCGACCTCGCCGCCCAGAGCCCTGGCAGTGTCGAACTGCCCGTGGTACGCGAGGTTTTCGAGACCAACGTGTTCGGCGTGATCAGCGTGACCACCACGATGCTGCCGCTGCTCGCCCGCTCCCCGGCCGCTCGGATCGTCAATGTCAGCAGTGGACTGGGCTCCATCGCCCGGATGACCGATCCCGAGGACTACTTCACAACCCGGCTCCCGTTGGCCGCGTACGTCCCGTCCAAGACCGCACTCAACTCGCTGACCGTGCAGTACGCCAAGGAACTGCGCAGCCGCAACATCCTGGTCAACGCCGCCGATCCGGGGCCGTGCGCGACCGACCTCACCACCGCGTTCCCCGGCCTCACCCGCACCGTGGCCGACGGCGCGGCCGTGGTCGTCCGGCTCGCCACGCTGCCCGATGACGGGCCGACCGGCGGCTTCTTCGACGAGCACGGCCCGGTTCCCTGGTGAGCGGGCCCTGGTTCCAGAAGGACGCCGTCGTGGCCGCGGTGCGCGAGGTGAAGGACAGCGGCCGCGCGACGGTGGTCGCCGGACCGGCTCCGGCAAGACCTTTGTCGCGCCGCCTGCGCGCGCCGTCTGGCCGCGAAGGGGCGGGTGCCCGTCACCGCGCCGCCAATCGCCGGCGACCGCCGGGCGAAGGACCGTCTGGCCGACCTCACCCACGACCCGGACAGTGGCAGTGGACGCCGAGGGCAAGACGGTGTGGGCGAAACTGCTCACCACCCGGCCGCGGTGGTGCTGAACAGGGGCGGCATCCCCTGGCGGCCCCGGTGCTGGGCCGAAAACGCACCGGTGCGCACCCGCCCGGCCGCGATCTACAGTGGCTTGTGCCGTACGGCCTGCGCGCGGGAAGGGAGCGGTCCGATCGACGACACGGGTGTTTTCGCGGTCACGGTCCGGGACAGCCTGGCCGGGCCGGTGCTGGTGTGCGCGGGGGAACTGGACGTGGACCAGGTGCCGGTCTTCACGGCGGCCGCCCACCGCGCCCTGGCCGCCCGCCCGGTGCCGCCGATGCTGCTGATCGACCTGCACGAGGTGACGTTCATGGACTCGGCCGGGTTGAACGCCCTGCTGCTGGCACGGATCCAAGCCCGCCGCCAGGGCACCGTCATCCACCTCGTCCACCCCTCCCAGCAGGTCGCGCGCCTGCTCGACATCACCGGCTGCGACCAGGTCTTCCCCGTCGACCCGGACGTGCCCTCGCCCTGGCCCTCGCGCTGACCCACCGGGGCGCGCCCCGCGCGATGGCCGAACGCCGCTCCGGTCCCGCGGGCAGATAGCGGGTGGTGGACTCACCTCGCGGGCGTGCGCGCCTGGCCGGCGCGGCCCCGTACGGTCGGTGGGGACCAAGGCCACGACGATGAGCGGGACGTGCCCAGTGACGCATCTCGGCGAAGGCGACGCCCAGATGACGACTGGTACGTGTCGCGGCCCGCATGGCCGTGGTGTGCGGGGGCAGGCTGTCGCCCATGACGACACGAGGTCCGCGTCGCAGCCGGAGGCTGTCGCGCGCGAAGGCCCTTGGTGTGCCGTTGGCCGCCTTGGAGGCGCAGCGCCCGCGCGTGGTTCCCGCCCCGCCCCCGTCGGCCGGGCCGGCTGCTGGCCAGCCGTCTACGGACCTGCCCGCGCCGGGTGTGCCTGCGCTGGCTCGCCCGCGGGAGGAACCGTGCTGCCGCGTCCGTACGGAGCGCACCGTCAGCCTCGGCGGGACCGTGTTCATGATTCACCGCCATCAGAGCGGCTGCCCGCGGTGGACCCTTCCCGCCCCGGACTGAGTCCACCTGCACCTCGCCTGGCACCGGCCGTGTGCCGGGCTGTGGGATGCCTCAGGTTCTCGGGGCGAGGCGGGCCGGGGTGGTGAGAAGAGAAAGCTGGCCGGCTGCGGCGGCGTGCTGGAAGTCGAAGACGCTGGTGAACGGGCCGGTGATCAGCAGCAGGGTGCGGTGGGTGCGGATGGCGCGACGCCATTCGCGGTCGCGGTGATTGGGCCGTCGAACCGGGCATGGCCACCGGGGCGGTGGATGGTCAGCCGGTTGTCGTCGGCCAGGACCGTTGACCAGGCGGGGGCGGGGGTGGCGGTGCCGTGATCGGACCAGCCGTCCTCGGCGATCGGCAGGCGGGTGGCGGAGCCGGGAACGACCAGGACCAGCCGGCGGTCTGGCATGAACTCCGGCCACGGGTGGGCCGCTCCGGCACGGCTGATCAACTGCATGCACCCTCCCTTCCCCCAGCCTGGCCGCTCACGCTGGCGCTCGGCGTGTCACATCATCAGCCACCTGCCGGTGGCGCGCAGGGCGAGTCCACACACGGGCTGGTGACGGCTGTGGAACAGTGATGGCGGCCCTGCTCACCCGACCGGACGGTGACCTGCGCCAGGGGCTGCCCGCTCCTGTTTCCAAGTGTGTCAGAGCCGTCGGTCTCCGCGCCGGCGGCGTGCAAAGCGTTCCCGCAGTCGGTTCCCACCGATCAGGATGGGACGGATAAACGGGGCAGCTGTGACCACCATCAGCTGGGCGACCGCCGCGACCGGAAGGTGCAGGAGGAACAACCCGCAAGCACAGGCCACAAGCAGTGCATAGGACAGCACCGTCGTGGCAACGACGGTCAGCTCCCACCCTCGTGAGAGCCGGTTCGAGGGCCACATTGCGATCCCGATGGCGAAGAAGGCGATGACCAGCACTGTCGCCTCCACGGTGGTCAGGACAACCGCCACGAGAACGTCGACTATCCACATCGGCATCCGGTCATCCTCGCGCCGATACTCAGAACCCGTCATGAGTACGGGTACTCAATCGCTGCGCTGCGGCCGCGGTTCGGATGGCGAGCGCCCGGCGCAGGCCGGCCGCTGCCGCGGAGGCGTGCCGCTCTGGCCCGGCCGGTCGTTGGGCACGGCACGCGTTGGACGGAGGAATAGGGCCTGGGGCGGCATCGGCGCCCTCGCGACGAGGCGGTGCCGCACGACGCCCGGCCGCTGGCCCCCGTGGTGCCGCTTCGGCGCCGCCTGCGGTGGAACCGCTGACCAATCCGGCGAGGAGTTCGCTCGCGTGGTGGTCTGACGGCTGGTCCGTCCCGAGCGGAGCCGACCCTGGCCCCGTTGCTCCATGGAGCTGGAGCGGTGGGGCCAGGGTGGCGGTGCTGGGAGATCAGCCGGATGTTTGCTGCCCGTCGGCGGTGTGGGCGGTAGTCGGGTCACTCGCCCTTGAGCTGTTGCACCAGGCCGAGCCGGTCGATGACGGCGTGGCGCTCGCTGATGCGGTCGCCGACGAAGCGGAACAGGGCGAAGGCCTCCGTGCTGACGCGCTTGCCGGTGGCCGGGATGCCCATCAGTGGGCCGGTGTGGGTGGCCGTCATGCGCCAGCGGACGATGACGTCGTCGCCCTCGCCGAGCAGGTCGAGGATTTCGAACGTCGGGTCGGTGTGGGTGGCGTGCACCTCGCGGATGGCGTCCTTGAAGCCCTGCGGGCCCCGCACGTTCTGGTGCTTGCCTTCGCTGGTGGTGAAGTCCGCGGTGAACAGCTCGTCGGCGACGTCCACGTCGCCGGCTTCGAGGGCCTTGTAGAGGCGGCGGACGGCGTTCTTGCGGTACTCGACGGTGGTCATGGGTCCCCTCCCGAGACGGATCCGAGCGGATCGCCGAGCGACTTACTGAGCGATCCATCAGTAAGTTAATCTCTTCCTGAGCGATTACTCAAGCAGGCGGGGCGACAGGGAGAGACGGAGGCCCAAGATGGCTCAGGCGCGAAGCGGTCGGCCCTCGGCCGGGGTGCGGGAGGCTCTGCTCAAGGCGACCGGGGAGGCGCTCGGGGAGGCCGGGCTGGCGCTGTCCACCAAGGAGATCGCCCGCCGGGCGGGCGTCGCGGAGTCGAGCATCTTCTATCACTTCGGCGACCGGCTGGGCCTGCTCCAGGCCGTCATCGGACTGCACCTGCCCGCGTTCGCCGACGCGACGGCCGTCCTCGGCGCGCCGGAGGGTCCCCCCGGGCCCGCGTCCGCCCCGGCGGCCGCAGAGGTCGACCCCGGCCCCGAGTTGGAGGCCGACCTCGCCGCCCTGCTCGCCCGCCTCGAACGGTTCTACCGTCGGATCATGCCGATCCTGGGCGCCGTCCAGTCCGACGCCCAGCTGCGCGGGCTGCTCGCCGAACGCGGCGGCGAGGTCGGCCCGCACCTCGCCCTCGGGGCGGTCGCCGACGCCGTCCGGGCCCGCCAGGCAAACGGCCGGCTCCCTGCCGCGCTCGACCCGTCCGCCGCGGCTCTGCTGCTCGTCGGCGCCGCCCACCAACGGGCCCTGCACGCCCACCTGCTGGGAGAGGCCGCGGCCCGCTTCCTCCCTCCGGTGGCGGCCGTCGCCCGCACCCTCGCCCCGGCCTTCCGGTAGCGCACCACGCCGGGTCACCCGGTCCGGCTCGGGCCGCCGGGGTCTGGCTCGGTCGGGGGAGAGGGGTCGGTTCGAACGCCACCCCCTGCCCTACGGCCGTCACCAGCGCGTCTGCGGATTCGCCCTCCGTGCCGCCGGAAGGTGGCCGATGATGTTGCATGGCCGGAGCGGGGGGGAGCGGTCCGAGCCGGGGGAAGGGGAGGGCGCATGCAGTTGATCAGCCGCACCGGGGCGGAGAGTCGTCCATGGCCGGAGTTGATGCCCGACCGCCGCCCGGTCCTAGTCGTGCCCGCCGCCCCGACCCGCCTGCCGGTCGTCGACGACGGCTGGGCCGACCGCGACAGCGCCGGCCCCGAGCTTGCCACCCGTCCCGTTCCGGCCTGGTCTGCGGTTCTGGACGACGACGACCGGCTGGTCATCCACCGCCCCGGCGGCGTGATCTGGTTCGACGGCCGGATCGCCGCCGGCCGCGAGTGGCGGCGCGCGATCCGCACCCACCGCAGCCTGCTGCTGATCACCGGCCCGTTCACCAGCGTCCTCGACTTCCAACACGCCGCCGCGGCCGGCCGGCTCTCCCTCCTCACCACAGCGGCCCGGCTCGCAGCGAGCACCTGAGCTCAGCGCGGCTGCAGGACGTCGACGGCCAGGAGCTCAGGCTGCTCGACGACGTTCCCAGCAGGGTGCGCCGCCGGCAGCCGGCATGACCCTGGAGGCCATCCAGCAAGTTCTGGAACGCGCCCGGGATGTCGAGCACGCCGACGCCGGAGACAAGTCCGCCTTCGCCGCCGCGGCCGACCGGCTCGCCGAGTGGCAGCGCGGCCCCCCACCCCGTGTCCTGGTCCCAGCACCGCTGCGCCTTGCGCGGCAGGACCGGTTCTCGCGGGTCCCGTGTCGCGGCCCGCATGGCCCTGGTCCGCGGGGGCAGGCTGTCGCCCATGACGACACGAGGTCCCCGTCGCAGCCGGAGGCTGTCGCGCGCGAAGGCTCTTGGTGTGCCGCTGGCCGCCCTTGAGGCGCAGCGCCCGCGCGCGGTTCCCGCCCCGCCCCCGCCGGCCGGGCCGGCAGCCCGCCAGCCGTCTGCGGACATCTCCGCGCCGGACCTGCCCGCGCCGGGGATGCCTGCGCCGGTTCGCCCGCGGGATGAGCCATGCTGCCGCGTTCGCACGGAGCGCACCGTCAGCCTCGGCGGGACCGTGTTCATGATTCACCGCCATCAGTCCGGCTGCCCACGATGGACCCCTCCCGCCTCTGACTGAGTCCCCGGGTGATTGAACAAAGGTGCCCAGGGCGGTGGGGTGCGCTCAGGCTCCAGCTCGGCTTCCAAGGGGTGTGGCGGGGCCGAGGAGGGTGAGGGTGATCACGGCGCCGGCGGTCATGTCGAGGTCCGCGTCGTCGCCGCCGGCCCAGGTGGGCAGGCCTCCGTCGGCGCGGGCCATGCGGGTGGGCGGCGCTGCGGTCCAGGTGGAGCCGATAGCGGTGGGAGTCCAGGGCGTTGAGGAACTCGATGCAGCGGCAGGCCGGATGCCGCTCGCGTAGGGCCATCCGTCGTCCTGGGCTCCGTAGCGCTTTCTTCTTCCCGCGCCAGGCAGCCGACCTGGTCCGCGCCACCATCGACACCCGCAACCCCGGCATCGGACGCGCCGGGTGCCCGGATGGCCGCGACCGGTTGCCGGGCCGCGCCGTGCGGGGCCGAATCGGTAGGAGCCGGGCATATCGGCATCAGGTTCGGGCAGGCGGTGTCCAAGCCCAACGAAGCGACTCGAAGGTGAGTACAGCGATGAGCAAGGTGCAGGAATCGATCGACGTGGACGTGCCGATCAGTACCGCGTACAACCAGTGGACGCAGTTCGAGGACTTCCCCAAGTTCATGGACGGTGTGGAGGAGATCACCCAGATCGACGACCGGCACAATCATTGGAAGACGAAGATCGCCGGGGTCTCCCGGGAGTTCGACACCGAGATCGTCGACCAGGTCCCGGATGACCACGTCGCCTGGCGCACTATCAGCGGCGACGTGGAGCAGACCGGCATGGTGCGCTTCGAGCCCATTGACGCCACCCACACGCGCGTCATGATGGAGATGGACTTCCAGCCCGGCGGCATGGCCGAGAAGGCCGCCGACATGATGGGCATGCTCGACCGGCAGGTGAAGGGCGACCTGCGCCGCTTCAAGCACTTTATCGAGGAGCGTGGCGCCTCCACCGGTGGCTACCGCGGCACCCTCTGACCCACAGTCCCTGATGCCCCCGCCGCACCGCGGCGGGGGCATCGCCGCGTCGAGTCCGGCCGAGCGGGACGCCCCGGCACGCCAAGCCCCGCCCACCCGAGCCGGCCGCCCTGGTGACCGAGTACGACACCGCCGCGGCCGACTACGACCGGCCGCTCACCATCAGCACGGCCTGGGCATGAGGCCGCTGGAGGTGTTGCGGCCTTCGTGCTGCTCGCTCTTGGCGAGCTGACCGGTGCGACGCTCGCGGTTAAGGCCGCCGGCCGCTTCGGGCGTTGCCTGCCGCAGGCCGGAATCCGGATCGCCTTCGGCTCGATGGCGGCCTACGGGCTCCAGATCAGCCGCCGGTAGGCCGACCTCACCCTCCTGGCGATGACCCACCGGGTCGTCGATTGCTGAGCCGATGGGCGAGGGACTCTAGAAGGTGCCCCAGGCGGCGTTGGGGGCGTAGTTCGAGTTGAACTGCGTGTTGCCCTTCCCGGCCTGGGTGTTGACGATGTTGGGCTGATTCGCGTTGTCGAGGGGCAGGTCTGCGCCGCCGCAGTGGTTCAGGGGGCCGAGGAGCGGCACCTGGGCCTGGAGTCCTTGCGCGGAGCCGCTTGTGCCGGTGGTCCGTCCGTAGGGCTGGGTGCGGGTGTAGGAGTTGAGGCAGGAGTTGTCGTGCGACGGGGACGCGATCACGATGATCCCGCCCGCCGCCGCCGGGGCGGCCGTCGCGAAGCCTGCGCACAGGGCCGCCGAGGTGAGGACGAGGCCGGTCGCCATCCGGTACGGGGTAGTGGTCATACCTGCCGAACGACGCCCTGCCGCGCAGGACACTGCACCAGCCCCGGGGACCGCCCCAACGGTGCTGGCAGACCAGCGGGCCGTTCCGGGCTTGCGGCCCGGCGCCTGCGTCGCTCCTGACCCGGCGTCCGGGTGCAGGCCGCTGGTGTGAGGTGGGCCGTCGAGCCGGTCCGCGTCCGGGGTGGGCGCTGGTGGCGTTTCATCGGCTGGGGTCGGCGTCCGGTCCGGCGGCGCTGCGTGGCCTGCCGGCCGCTCGGCCGGGCTGGGGCAGGGTCATGGGTTCGGCCAGGCCGTTGCTGCGCTGCCGGTGTTGTTCCAGGTGGTGGCGTAGGTGGCGAGGGCGGTGTGGAGGCGTTGGCCTTCGGGGGTGTGGGGTAGGCGGATTCTGCGGTGGACGAGTGCGGCGGTGTCGCGGCGGGCGTGGGGGAGGACGACGGTGTCGCCGTGGTCGACGGCGGTCACCAGGCGCTGCAGGACATGGTCGGCGGCTGGGGACAGTCCCGGGCTCGCGCGCCCGACCAGCGCCCGGGCGGCCGCGACGAGTTCTGCCTCGGCCGCTGCCAGGCCGCGGTCCTGTCCGCTCTGCTGTGCTGCGGCGGTTCCGGCACCGCTGTGGGGCGCGGGCTTCGCCGTGGCCGTGGTGGCGTCGGTGGTGTGCCTGCCTGCTTCGTTGGGAGCGCTTTCCCGTGTGGTGTTGAGGGCCGGCGGCCGGGAGCCGGAGCGGGAACGCGAGTGGGAGCGGGTGGGGAGAGGCTCGTCGTGATCGGTGGTGTCCGGGGGAAGGGGGGCCGGCGCCTGCTCGGTGGCCGATGTGCGGTCGCGGCGGTCGCCGTCCGCGGCCGTGGTGTTCGCGTTCGGCTCGTCCGGGACGATTCCGCAGGCGCTGCGGAAGGCGGTGAGGAGGTCGTCCGGGACGGTCTGCTGGCCATCGACGTGCCGGTGCCCGCCCGCCCCGGGCCGGACGCGCGCCGCACCGCGGGCGCCATCGCCTTCACCACCGGCCATAGCGGCCCCGGCTTCCGGGGCGGGCAGCGCGAGCACCGTGAAGGCGGCGTCGAGCGCGGCCCGGGCGGCGCGTGCGTGCCGGGCGAACGCCACCAGCTTCACCCCCATCGAGCTCCTCCAGGGCACGCTGCGCCTGTTCGCCGCCGCCCAGGCCGTCGAGCAGCGTGCGGGCCTCGGCGCGCAGGGCGGGCAGCATCTCGGCGAGGCGGCGCCGGCGGTGCTCCGCCTGTCGGCAGGCCGGAGTGCAGTGCACGCCCGGGCGGCCGGTGGCCGCCTCGGCCGCTGGTCGTGCCGTCCTGGTTCCCGGCTCCGGGTTCCGGCCCGGGCCTGGGCCGCGGACCGCCGGGCGCCGGCAGAGCCGAATGGGTTCCGCGTGAGGGTGTGACCTGGTGCGGCTTGAGTGGGTGTTTTGCCTGTTTCTTGTGTTTTTTGGCAGTGCGGTTGGACTATATCGCGGGGGAGGGAGCGAGGTCGGAGTGGTGGTGTCGGGTCGAGTCGTGGTTGCTGTCCGTACTCGCTGTGGTCATGCCATGACCGTCCGACTCGTTTGTCTTGGGTCTAGGGATGTGGTGTCGGTTCCTGTGTTGCCGATGATTTCGCCGGGGCGGATTTTCACGGCCTTTTTGATGTGCTTTAGCGGGTTTTTCGACGGTGCAGTGCCAGCTTGTTCGAGAAATCTGGGACGGCCCGCTCTGCCCCGCGTTCTCCCGCGTTGCGGAGGGTAATGGCCATCACCTTCCGGATCACCTTGCTATTCGCTCAAGGCGCCATGTTCGCGCATTAGGGTCCCAAGCGATCTGGGCCTTCTGGGAACTCGCCACATAAGGGCGCCGTTCGAGCGGCAATCCGCAAAGCTTGATCCCCATCTGCCATCGCCCCTTCCTTTCTTCCCAGGCCAAGGTGTCGGCTACGCCAGGGGGAGTTGGCGGCAACTGGATGGTCGCGAGCTGTTTCCACGCCTCATTCGGCAAATTCGGACGGATGGAGATCTCAATTCCCGTTTTAGTATCCTTGATGACGACGCCATCTATCTGATTTTCTGGAAATTCGATCGATGTGTCTTCATGTCGAGGCGCCCGCATTTTGTAAAGCTTTTCGACGCCCCGCTTGATCCACTGCCAGGTATCTTTACCCGCCTCGGATGTCAAGCCATGCAGCCAAGCATTGAGCGGCAAAGAAAGGAGCAGAATCACCGGTGGTATCCAGTTGCTGCTCTCGCCCCTGGCTATGTACAGTTCTTCGCCTGGAGAAGGTGGCGGAGCTGCCAACGAAGCATGGACGACCTCCTCCCAGCTGAGAGGCTTGCGTCCTGACAGCACCCTGTGCAGCGCATCGTCATGCCATGCGTCCGCTGCCTTCTGAAGCTGCCTTCGCGTAGGAGGCCGATTGGCCTTGGAGCCCAGGTGGGCACGGCGAAGCACCGCGGTACCTTTTTGAAGCGACTTGCCTGTGGCCTCCCAGGCAGAAATCTCCCGAGCCAGTGACCCGTCGCGCGATTCCGAGAGATATTTTCTCCAGGTCCTCTCGAGCTCGCTCGCCAAACCTTGGTTAAGCAGTAGTCCCGCCAGTTCTTCCGCGACACGTTCGGCGTCCCTCTTGTTTATGGCGCCGGAGGCGGGACCAGTTGTCTGAATAGACAGACCCAGATCAGGCCCGGCTGATGGAAGCCGAACAGCCAGGTCGAATGGCGTACATGCCGTGCCCCGGAGTTCGGCCCGAGCGTACGTTTTGAGCATCCTCATCACCCGCCTCACACGGAGGGTCAGGGACTTCACTACGACAGTTTTACTCTCCTACTCACGTTCCCCTTTCACAACTTCACTTGCAGCTTCTCGGCCCGGGCTGTGCCCGACTGGTCCGCCCCGGGGTAAAACTCGCATGTCTCAGCGAAGCTTCCGTAAGGGCACGAAGCGACCTAAACGCCATCGAGGTCGGCCGCGTTCCGCTACTGGGCCTACTTGGTCGCTGCGCCCCGGCTGCTGGCCGCCGGGGCGCAGTCCAGGCTGTTGTCCTGGCTGCCCTGTGCCGCGCCCTGGCCGCGGTCCTGGTCGCCGGGCGCCGCCGTCTTGGCCGCGGGTGCTGGGCGGCCGTCAGGCCGTCCTGCTGCGCTCCGGGGTGGCCGGCCTCGGCCGGGCCGCGGTTCGACGTCGCAGTCGTCCTGGTCGTCCTGGTCGTCCTGGTCGTCCTGGTGGCCGCCGTCCCGCCCCCGGGCCCGCCCCCGCCCGCTCCGCACCGCGCCCCGCCCAGGCCCGCTCCGGTCCGGACTGTGCCCCGCTTCCCGGTCTCGGCGCATCGTGCCGCACCCGACCGACCGGTGCCCGCTGTGCGGCATCGCTGGGCGGGTGCCCCGGGACGTCCGGCGAGGGGTCGCCAGGCCAGGCCGGGGAACGGGGTTTCCCGCGCCCTCTGGAGGTTTTGCTACGCCTGTTTTCGGGGGCGCCGCAGGCATTGTCCGAGGGGCCGTCAGGCCCATTCCACACCCGAAGCTACGGCTTTCTCCCGGAACTTCCCGAACCGCGCTTTCGATGTATTCCGGTGCCGCGTCTAGGTGTCGCGTTCCGGCGGGAACGGGATGGGCAATCCGGCCGGTTACCGATACCCGGCGACGGAGGGAATGCCGCCAGAAAGGGGCCGGGATCCCATCAGCGTTCCCGACGGGGCGAGGAGGCGGGCCCCGTGGTGTCATTCCGGCGCATTATCGGCGGGGCGTCCCGGTGACATCCTCGCGTACGTCGACGGCCCCGTGCTGCGCCTTGTCCGGGGTGTTTCCGGCCGGGGCGGGCCGTGAGGGCCGGGGGCGGTGTCCCGCGCCGCGCTGTTCCGTGTCTGAGGCCGTCGGAGGGCCCGGCGGCGCTGCCCATCGGTGGGGGCCCGGCAGGGCCCCCGGACGGGTTTGGTGCTGCTGTCGGGGATTTGCGCCATATCGTCAACGGGGGTTCTCGGACTATCACCCTCCCCGTCAGGGGAGGGCCCTCTACCCGAAATTCGCGTCACATCGTCAACGGGGCCGGGGCGGTGGAGGGAGAGGGAGCTTCTACCCGAAATTCGCGTCACATCGTCAACGCTCGCCGAGCAGGGGCCGCACCCCGCCATCAGTCGACGCTCCGTCAGAGGCTAAGCTGGCCTTACCTATTCGCCGCAGGCGAATACGCCCCAGCCACCCCGCCCGGCGCAGCCGGGCCCCGAGGCGCAGCCGAGGGCCAGCCACGCACGGTGACGGCGTAGCCGGCACCCCCGCACCTGGCGGTGCGTCAGCACCGCCCAACGGGCCGTCAGGCCCGTTGCAAGCCGCAGGCTTCCGCCCCCAGCACGGCCGCGGTCAGCTCCCCGTCGTCGAGGAACGCCCGGC
>NZ_JBEPAK010000138.1:0-19427 GCF_040298565.1 Kitasatospora sp. NPDC001539
CGTCCGTGGTGGCGGCCAGCCGCGGCACCACCTGGGTGGCGGCGAAGGCCAGCACCTGGTGGACGGCCTCCGGCCCCGGCCGTTGTGCTGTGGCTGTGGCTGTGGCTGTGGCTGTGGCGGCGGCTGTAGCTGTGGGGCTGTGGCTTCGGCTTCGGTTGTGGCCGGCGCCACTGCCGCTTGCCGCAGTCGGCGGTGGCGGGGCGGACCGGGGGCAGCCGGCCCGGCTCGGCCCGGCCCGGCTCGGCAGGGTGGCTCGTCTGGGCACCCGTCCGCCGGTAGCGGCCCGGCTACCGCCGTCCGTCAGAGGGTCGTGTCGCGGTGCGCCGCGAGCTCCTTGGCCGCCTCGGTGAGGTCCTTGGCCGTGTCGATGGCGCGCCAGTACACGCCCTGCGGCAGCTGGTAGCCCGCCAGCCGCTTGGCGCGGGCGAGTTGGGGGAAGGTGGCGCGCTCGTGGTCGCCCACGTCCGGCAGCAGCTCGGCGAACTCCGGGCTGAACACGTACACGCCGGCGTTGATCAGGAACGGCGAGGGCGGAGCCTCGATGAAATCCAGCACGTTGCCGAACTGGTCCGTCTCCACCGCGCCCCACGGGATCCGCGGCCGGGCCAGCGCGAGCGTCGCGACGGCGTCCCGCTCGTGGTGGAAGGCGGCCATGTCGGTCAGGCTGAAGCGGGTCCAGATGTCGCCGTTGGTGGCGTACCAGGGCTCGTCCGGGCGGGCCAGCGCCTTCGCCGCGTACTTCAGGCCGCCGCCGCGCCCGAGCGGCTCCGCCTCCACCACCGTACGGACCCGCAGCGGCAGGTCCGCGGTGTCGAGCCACTCCTCCAGCACGTCGGCGAGGTGCCCGCAGGACACCACCACGTCGGTGACCCCCTCGGCGGCCAGCCAGCCCAGCTGGTGGCCCAGGATCGGCGTGCCCGTCCCCGGGATCTCGACCAGCGGCTTCGGGCGGTCGTCGGTGTACGGGCGCAGCCGGGAGCCCTGGCCGCCGGCCAGGATCACGGCCTGGGTGATCGTCCGGCCGACCGCCGGGGGGACAGGTGCCGTGACGGCTGCCGTGACAGCTGCCGTGCCGGGCGCGGTGGTGGGCGCGGTGGCGGACCGGGGTCGGGGCTGGTGCGGCTGGGGCTGGCTCTGGCGCGACGTGAGGTCGGCGGTGGGGCCGGAATCAGCGGTCATGGCTGAACGATACGGCCGCCTGCCACAGGTGTCCGCCGGTCGTCAGTTGCTGGTCCCCGCCACGAAGGAACCGTCGCAGACCGGGCGGGCGAAGGAGCGGGCCCGCTGGACGTCGCCCTGGTACTTGCGCACCGCGGCCTTGCCCAACTCGCCGGCCAGCGCGGTGCAGTACGGCGTGAGCGAGGGCTGCTCGCGCATCGAGCGCTCCAGCAGGTCCAGCGCGGCGGACGGGTTCTTGGCGCGCAGTTCGTCCAGCAGCGCGACTCGCAGGGCGTCCTGCGGAGCCAGCCCGTCGGTCTTGGTGGCGACGGACGAGGAGCGGCCGATCCCGGCGCCGTCCCCGCTGGACGCCGCCACGACCTGCTGGTCGAGCCCGGTCGGTGGCGCCCACGGGACGCGGGTCACGGCGAGGGTGCCGGTGGTCACCAGGACGACCGGCAGGGTCAGGGCGACGGTCTGGCCGATACGGCGTACAAGCTGCTTCACCCTCAGGAGAGTAGCGGTGGGTGCGGGCCGCATTGCCCTCCGTTACACCATCGAGTGATGCACTGCCCCGATATGTCCCTGCACCGTGTTGACGCTCGGGTGTACGGACGGAGCCCGCCGGACCGGGTGGGTCCGACGGGCTCCGTCGTGTGCGTCAGCCGCCGCAGCCGCAGCCGCAGCTGCCGCCGCCGCCGTCCGAGCGCTCGGGCACTCAGTGGCTCAGGCGCTCGCCGCTGCTGGTGGCGAAGACGTGGGTCTCCTCGGCGATCGGCACGACGTGGATCGTCTCGCCGCGGGCCGGGATCTGACGGCCGGGGACGCGGACGACCAGGTCCTTGTCCACGCCGCCGAGCTGGGTGGTGCCGTAGACGAAGCCGTCCGAGCCGAGCTCCTCGACCACGTTGACCGTCACCGCGACGCCCTCGATGCCACCGGCCGGAACGATCTGGAAGTGCTCGGGGCGCACGCCGACGATCACCGTCTTGTCGGTGCCGGCACCGGCCAGGTTCTCGCGCGAGATGTTGACGACCGAGCCGCCGAACTTCACCCCGCCGTCCACCAGCGGCACCTCGACCAGGTTCATGGCCGGCGAGCCGATGAAGCCGGCCACGAAGACGTTGGCGGGCTTGTCGTACATGTTCCGCGGGGTGTCGACCTGCTGCAGCAGGCCGTCCTTGAGCACCGCGACCCGGTCGCCCATGGTGAGCGCCTCGGTCTGGTCGTGGGTGACGTACACGGTGGTGATGCCCAGGCGGCGCTGCAGACCGGCGATCTGGGTGCGGGTCGAGACGCGCAGCTTGGCGTCCAGGTTCGACAGCGGCTCGTCCATCAGGAAGACCTGCGGCTGGCGGACGATCGCGCGGCCCATCGCGACGCGCTGGCGCTGGCCGCCGGACAGCGCCTTCGGCTTGCGGTCCAGGTACTCGGTGAGGTCGAGGATCTTCGCCGCCTCCTCGACCTTGGTCCGGATGTCCGCCTTGTTCACGCCGGCGATCTTCAGCGCGAAGCCCATGTTCTCCGCGACGGTCATGTGCGGGTACAGCGCGTAGTTCTGGAACACCATGGCGATGTCCCGGTCCTTCGGCGGCAGGTGGGTGACGTCCCGCTCGCCGATCCGGATGGCGCCGCTGTTGACGTCCTCCAGCCCGGCCAGCATGCGCAGGCTGGTCGACTTGCCGCAGCCCGACGGGCCGACCAGGACGAGGAACTCGCCGTCCGCGATCTCCAGGTCCAGCGCGTCCACCGAGGGCTTGGTCGCCCCGGGATAGATGCGGGTCGCCTGGTCGTACGTGACAGAAGCCATGGTTGTGCTCTCCTTCACCGGCAGGAACGTGCCGGACGATCCGAGTAAAGGGGGGTGTCCAATCTCCGCCGCCCCGTCAATGGTCTGAACCACGCGACGAGCCGACTCCCGGCGACGCTACCCGCGCTCCCGCCGCTTGTCAGCCCCCTCCACCCCCATTTCGGCATCGGTTCCATCACGCCCACCCACCCCGCCAACCCCCGGATATCCCCCCACCCCGTCACCCCGGCCCGGTAGACTGCCCCCGGTGCCGCCGTGATCCATCGCGGACGGCCACCGTGCCTCCTTAGCTCAGCTGGCCAGAGCACCGCTCTTGTAAAGCGGGGGTCGTCGGTTCGAACCCGACAGGGGGCTCGCCGTACGGAGGGCCAGTTCGCCGGAGTCATGCCGGCCGGACTGGCCCTTCGTCGTTGCGGCGACGCTAGCCGGGCCGTGCCACGGGCGGGCCAGAGGCGACCGGCGGATCGCCGTCCTCGCGGAGGGCCCTTAGAGATCGCCGACGCGGTCGCGGTTGCTGGTCATGCGCTGGCAGATGCGCGGGGCCCGGGTGGTGCTGAGGCCCATCCTGGTCACGAGCTCCCGGGTGACGGGCCCCGTTCGGCGCGGCGCTGTTGATGCTTGTGCGCCGGTGCTCCGCTCCATCAGCTGGTTGGTCATGTAGGTGGTCAGCCCACCGAGCGCGACGGCGGCGATGGTCTTAGCTGGGTGATCGTCTCCATGGCCCCACCCAGGATGTGAGTACCAGTCAGATCAGGGCCTGCCGATGATAGGCGGCCGACGGGCCAGGATGCGGAGGAGGGGAGTGAGAAGGAGCGCGGTCGGGTGAGGGATGGAGAGGTGGGAGTGAGTAAAAATCTTCTCTACGGATTCAAGGGCGCGCACGGCGCGCCAGCGCGCGGCCCAGCCGCTCGCCGTCGCTACTGTCTACGCCCCCGCCCCCGCCCCCGCTCCGCGGCGGCCGGCCGCGCACGTCGAGCGTGCGGCCGGGAGGGTAGCCGATGTTAGAGCCCGTCGTGGCTGGGCTCGGGCGGCTCCACGTTTTACCCACCTACCAGGCTCGGGACCCGAGTCGAGCAAGAACGGAGGGCCACTCGGCCAAATTGCGGTCAGGCCCAAAGAGCCCTGACCGAGTCGCAACAGCTTATGCCCCCCGATCATGATCGACCCCAAACCAGGCAGGACACCGGCCAAAGCCGCTCCGCCACCCGCGGTGGTTAGCTAGATCCTGGTCCTTGGCGTTATCGAGCCTGAGGCGTTGCGCCAGGAAGTTGACTGTCCGGATCGAGCACAGCGAAGCGGAGGGTGTTAACTTCGACTCCATCGATCTCAATTACGACTCTATGTGATCCATAATGCGAGATCGGAATTGCCCGCAGTGGGATGGAGACGGGCAGGGAGGCGGGAGGCAACTCGCTCTCCGTGTCAACCTCCTGGCCGTGCCAGACGGCCTGAACCTCCCCCATCTTTGAATTATCGGCTTCCCGGAATACCGACACTGAGATCTTGTGGGATCCAATGAGGGCGCTGTAGTCGTCGGGAGCAAGGAGGAGTGCTAGGTCAAGGTCCGGGGCCGATGGAATCGACATTGAACAGGTCGTGACTCCCCCGCCCAGGACATGCAAGAGCCCTTCTCGCACTGTGGCGCGATCACAGAGAACAGCCATGCCAAGCTTCACGGCTATCAAGCTTCCTTCGTTTGGATTGCATCTACTGCATTCCGCGCTAGGGGTGCATTTCCTGTTGCGGTAGTTGCAATAGTGGGGGCCGCGGCGGCAATGGCAGCAGCGCTCGCAATTAGGGGGACTCTGACCTTTACGCGAAGCCAGCTTGTGAGTGAGCCAGTTGTCCGCTGCTCGATGGGTGAATCAACGCCTGCAGGAATAGCGACGGCATGGGGCACCACGACATCGTCGCGCAATTCTTGCCAGTCGACATCCAGGTAGACGAATGCACCCTCGATTCGAGTTACGGTCGCGGGGGCCGCCACCTCGTCGTCGGGTTCATAGGCGATAACGTGATCACCAACTGCTAGATAGCCGTCTGCGCGTGACGCACGTGTTGGCACCTCGCCTGACTCTGTGCGTGCGTTCAGGTCGATCCGAACTCGCACAGGCGGTCGGGTGGAGGTTGTCATTTGACCCATGCCGGGTTCCTCCTTCGGCCTGCTGCTAGCAGTCCTTCTAGTCGCTTAACGTCCACCGCGTTCAGTTCGTTACCGATGACGAGGTCATAGTGATGGCGTGGCGGCTCCGAGAGTTGCACGCGGAAGCCGTTGTCCTCAAGGGCTGAGCGGGTTGTCACGCAGACGTTCTTGCCGCCGCAAGGTGCCTCACGGCAGATCGTCTCGATCATCTCATCGATCGAGTGGGACGAATGCTCGCGGATTAGGCCAAACGTGGACACCGAGTAGATAGGCGTCTCGCCCAACGCTGACAGCCGCTCGTACTCGTCCTCAGCGTGCTCTGTTAGGCCGCGCTCAGTGAACGGCGAGAACCGCACGACGAGAAGCTCCCCCACTGGCAAGTCCACCACGTCCGCAACAGTAGCGGCTGAACGCTGGCACTGGCACCTGGCTTCTGTCGATCGGCCGAGAAGGCAACTGCCTGAGCGCTACGTGCCACAGGCGTGCCAGAACGGGCGGTACGTGGCGGTCAGTCGCGGGCGCCGGCGGTTCGGTGGCCGGGAATCCGGCAGGGTGGCCGAGCCGCAGGTCGCGCCGGATTTCGAACGGATGTCCTTATGGGGCGAGGGTCGTCGGTTCGGATCCGATAGGGGGCTCGTCGTGCGGAGGCCCCGCCGGGGTGGCGCCGGCGGGCTGGCCCGTCGTCGTGGGGTGGGTCAGTCGGGTGGGAGGGTGAGGGTGGCGAGGGCGCCGCCGGTGGGGTGGTTGGTGAGGGTGAGGGTGGCGCCGATGACGCGGGTGTGGCCGGTGGCGATGGTGAGGCCGAGGCCGTGGCCGCGGCCGCGTTCGGGGGCGTTGGTGCGGAAGCGCTGGGGGCCGTGGCGGAGGAGGTCGTCGGGGTAGCCGGGGCCGTGGTCGCGGACGGTGATGCGGCGCCCGTCGACGTGGAGTTCGACCGGGCCGGCGCCGTGGCGGTGGGCGTTGAGGATCAGGTTGCCGAGGATGCGGTCCAGGCGGCGAAGGTCGGTGCGGACCTCCTGGTCGGCGGTGATCCGGACGGTGACGTCGAGGCCGGTGAGGGTGACGGTGCGGCGCACCGCGCGTTCCAGCGGGACGGCGGAGAGGTCGGGGGACTCGGCGTCGGCGTCCAGGCGGGAGACCTCCAGGAGGTCCTCGACCAGGCTGCGCAGGGCCTGGACCCGGTTCTGCACGAGCTGGGTGGGGCGGCCGGGCGGGAGGAGTTCGGCGGCGGTGACCAGGCCGGTGAGCGGGGTGCGCAGTTCATGGGCGACGTCGGCGGTGAAGCGCTGCTCGTCCTCCAGCCGCCGGTGCAGGGCGCGGGACATCAGGTCGACGGCGGCGGCGAGCTCGGCCACCTCGTCGCGGCCGTCGACGAGTTCGCCGATCCGGGTGTCCGTGCCGCCGGCCGCGATGCCGCGGGCGGCGGTGGCCGCGGTGCGCAGGCGGCGGCTGATCCGGTCGGCGACGAGGACGCCGGCGAGGACGGTGGTGAAGACCGCGGCGACGACGGTGATCAGGATGATCCGGTCCAGGTCGGCGATCGCCCGGCGGTCCTGGGTGAAGTCCACTTGGACGGACAGCACCGCGTTCTGGACCGGGGCGGCCGCCCACATGGATTCGCCCTGCGTGTCGGCGGCGAGCAGGGAGCCCTGCCGTCCGCTCGCGGCGAGGTCGCGCAGCCGGGCGGGCAGGGCCGGGTCGCCCAGGGCGGCGCCGCGGCCGGACACCTCGCCGCTGCGGCGGTAGTCGGCCAGCGCCGAGTCGAGGGCGGTGAGCGCGGAGGAACGCGCCTGGTCGACGTGTTGACGGATCATCGCCTGGTGGACCAGCAGGCCGACGGCCACCGCGACCAGGACGGAGATGGCGGCGACGGCGGTGGCGATCTGGCGGCGCAGCGTCATGCCGGTCGCCGCAGCTTGTAGCCGAATCCGCGGACGGTCTCGATCCGGCCGGAGCCGATCTTGGCGCGAAGCCGCTGCACGTGGACGTCCACCACCCGGGTGTCGGCGCCCCACTCGTAGTCCCAGACGCGTTCGAGCAGGGTGGAGCGCTCCAGCACGATGCCGGGCGCGGCGGTGAACTCCAGCAGCAGCCGCAGTTCGGTGGGGGTGAGCGGGACGAGTCGGCCGTCCACCCGCACCTCCATGCTGTCGGTGTCCACCTGGAGGCCGTCGAAGCTGCGGACGGTGGCGGGACTGCGGAAGGCGGGGCTGCGGGGGGCGGCCGTGCCGCTGGTGTTGGTGCTGCCGGGACGGTCGGCCGTGGGGGAGCCGGGGGAAGCGGGAGAGCCGGGGCCAGCGGGGCGATTGGCGTGGTCGGGGTGGTCGGGGTGGCCGGAGTGATGAGGGTGATCGGGGTCGGCGGCGTCGGTCGGGACCACCCGGATCCGGCGCAGCACGGTACGGATCCGGGCGACCAGGACGGCGCTCTCGAAGGGCTTGACCACGTAGTCGTCCGCGCCGGCCTCGAGCCCGGACACCACGTCCACCGGGTCGGTGCGCGCGGACATCATCAGGATCGGCAGCTGGCTCTCCTCCCGGATCCGGCGGCAGAGGCCGACGCCGTCGAGCAGCGGGAGCATGACGTCCAGCAGGACCAGGTCGGGGCGGACGGCGTGGAAGGCCTCCAGCCCGTCTAGGCCGTCGGCGGCGGTGGTGACCGGGAAGCCGTAGCGCTCCAGGGCCATCCGGGTGGCCTCCCGGATCACCTCGTCGTCCTCGACGAGCAGGATGTGCGGCTGGGCGGGGCTGGTTGCGGGGCTCATCGCTTCGCTTCCGGGGTCGCGGCGGGGGCGGCGGGGCTTGCGGGGGCGGAGGGCTGGGGAGTCGGCCGGGCGGCGCGCGGGGGCTGGGCGGCCGCGCTGGCCACGGCCGGGCCCGAACCGGCAGGGCGCGGGCCGGCCGTCGGCCGTTTCGCCCCGGGCTCGATCGGCGCGGGGGTGGCGACGACGGCGCCCGGCGGACCGCTGTCCGCGTCGCCGGGCGGCAGCAGCAGGCCTGTGCCGTCCACCCGCCGCTCCAGCAGGCCGAGTCTGACCCCGTCCCACTGGTAGTGGCTGCTGGTCCGGGTGGAGACGGTGGTCGGCTCGTACAGCCACAGGTCGGAGCCGACGGTCGCGGCGCTGAAGCCCCGCTGGACCTCCACCCGCAGAATCGGCAGGACGCGGTCGTCGGCGAGGGTGTAGACGTGCAGCACGACCGGCCCTGGGGTGGTGACGGTGGTGATCAGGGAGCGCCGTCCGTCGCCGGTGAGGTCGCGGAACTCGGGCGTGCGCACCTCGCACTCGGTGCAGGAGTCCAGTGCCCGCCGCTCCTCGGGGCTCAGCCCGGGGTCCTTGGCGAGGACGGTGCGGACGTCGACCGCACTGAGGTCGCGCCCAGGGACGGTCAGCTCGGGCAGGGGCTGCGGCGGTGCCTGGGTGGCGGAACCGGCCGCGGGCGTGGTCGGGGGCGGCGACGCGGCCAGGGCGGGCCAGAGCGGCTCGGCCACCGGCGGCGGGGTGACGGGCTTGAGCGGGCCGTGGTCCCGCAGGCCGCCGGGCGCGGACCGGTCCAGGGCCAGGGCGGCGAGGGCGACCAGCAGCGCCAGGGCGGCGACGGCCGCCACCGGTACGGCGCGGCGGCGCAACGGTGTGGAGCGCGGTGGCGTCGGGTGCAGCGGAGTGGGCCGGATCGGGGTGGGCCGGAGCGGGCTCGGTACTGCCACGGTCGGTACTCGTCCTCCTGGTCTGCGGCTGCTGGGGAGTCCCCCCGCGTGGCCGTCGTGGTCGATACCCGCCGCCTCGGTGGTAGGTCGCCGGGACGGCGCCCGGTGGTTCCACCCGGTGGCGACGAGCGGTGCCACCCGAGCCGAGCCGGGCGAAGCGCCGGAGAACAGCGCCGGCCAGGCGGGGATCCCCGCCGCAACGGTGGATCCCCGCCGGGCCTACAGGGATCCACCGGTGACGGGCGCGCCCCGCTACGCCGGATCCGCCAGGACGATGATGTTGTCCGTCCAGTGGCCGTCCGCCCCGATCCGCCCGCCGCAGGTGATCAGCCGGAGTGCGGGTGCGGCCGTGTCGCCGTAGACGGTCTCGGTGGGGAAGTGGTCCTTGGCGGCCTGGAGCAGGCTGCGGACCCTGAAGTCCACGCTGCCGCCGTCCGCGCGCAGGACGCGGACCAGATCCCCCGGGTGCAGTTCGGGCAGCCGCTGGAAGACCGCCGGGCCGTGCGCGGTGTCGAGGTGCCCGATCAGGACGGCGGGACCGGTCTCGCCGGGGGTGGGCCCGTTGCGGTACCAGCCGACCTCGTCGGCGCGGTCGGCGGACGGTACCTCGACGGTGCCGTCGGCGTTCAGGCCGAGGCCGCTCACTGGGGCGTCCACGCCGATGGACGGGATCTGCAGCCGGGTGGGCGGCGAGGCGGCCGACGGTCGGCGGGTGGCCGCGGGTGGGCCGCCCGGTGTGTCGGCGGGCGTGGTCGGCGCGCCGGGCGCGGTGGCCGACGGCGGGACCGGCGCGGTGTCGTGACCGGAGGCCTCGATCCGCACCACCGGGGTGTCCCGGCCGGAGAACGCGAGCGAGGTGCCGAGCACCAGGCACAGCAGGCCGGCGGTGCCGAAGACGGTGCGGCGCAGGACGCTCGGGGCCGGCCGGGCGGCACGCCGCCGTCCGTGACGGCCGTCGGCCCGGCGGTGGCCGGTGGAGCCAGGTCGGTGGCCGGTGGAGCCAGGTCGGGGGCCGGTGCGGCCAGGTCGGGGGCCGGTGCGGCCCGGCTGGTGGTCGGTCCCTGCCGCCGAGGGCGCCCCGGCGCCGCCTCCCCGCCGGGCCCGGTGCGGGGGAGGGGCACCGGGGCGCCCGGCCGGCTCGGGACCGGTGTCAGCCGCGCGCACCGGAGCGGCGGCGCAGGAGGGCGAAGCCCAGCGCGCCGGCGCCGACGGCGGCCACGGCGCCGCCGCCCGCCAGCATCAGTCCGTTGTTGTCGCCGGTCGCGGTGGAGCCGTCGCCGGCCTGGGCGGCGCCCTTCGGCACCTCGCGGACCTGCGGCTGGGCGGCGCCGGGGGAGCGCTCCGGGGCGGGCCCGGAGGTGGCCCGGGGCGCGGCGGCCGTGGGGGCCGGCCGGGCGGGGGTGGCGGCCGTACCGCGGGCGGCCGGGGCGCCGTCGGCCGGAGCCGGGGAGGCGCTCGGCGTGGCGGCGACGGCCTTCGGGCTGCCGTCGGCCCAGGCCTGGCCGCCGGTGACGGCGGTCAGCAGCGCGGCGCCGGTCAGCGTGCAGAC
Source organism: Kitasatospora sp. NPDC001539 (assembly GCF_040298565.1). Lineage (NCBI taxonomy): Bacteria > Bacillati > Actinomycetota > Actinomycetes > Kitasatosporales > Streptomycetaceae > Kitasatospora > Kitasatospora sp. NPDC001539. The sequence goes on from NZ_JBEPAK010000138.1 coordinate 10,366, forward strand.
CGCCAGCAGGCGGCGGGCGGGCGAGCGGTCGGTGCGGGTCCTGTTCATACGGGGGTTCTCCTTCGTCTCTCTGGCGGGTGCGGCTGTCGCGCGGGTGCCTCCGGCTGGTAGGCGGGCGCCTCCGGCCAGGAGGCGGGTGCCGCCGGCCGGTACACGGGCGCGTCCGGCCGGTACACGGGGGGCCATTCGGCCCGGTACGGCCCTCGCGCGGACGTTCCCGGCCGAGGGACGGCCGGTGCGTCGCCAGTGACAGTAGGAGCGCCGTGTCGCGGTCCCCGCCCGGCCGGGTCACGGCCGCTCATCGGCTGGGTAACGGTCCCCGCCGCCGCTGAAACAACCGCCGGACCGGCCCCGGACCCGCTGCGCCGGACCACGCGCGGAAGGCAGTTCCGGCCGGCGGAAGGCAGTCCGGCCAACGAAAGGCAGTCCGGCCGGCGGAAGGCAGTCCGGCCGGCCGAGGCCACTCGCGGCCAGCCAAGGGCAGCCCCGACCATCCGTTCCGATCCCCCCTGAGCACCCCGGCCCACCCGTCCGTATCCCCTCGTGGGGGAACGATCGAGAGAAAGGTGGCAGTGATGAGCATCCTCGCCAACCTCCTGCCGGCAATGCGGAGTTCGCGCAAGCGGGCCGGTACCGGCAAGGAGACCGACCACACCGAGAAGTCGACCGGTCACGGCCGCCGCCGGAACCGCAAGCACTCGCGGCACTGACGACTGACGCACCGGTCATGGTCCAGGGCTAGGACGGGCACGTGTGGTCGCTGCGACGGCTGACGGCCGTCGACACGGGTGGTGGCGGCGACGGCCGGGCGGACCCGGTCGTCGCGCCGGCCCCGGCCGTGTCGGTGCGGCGGACCTTCGTCCGGTTCTGGCCCTACACCCGCGGCGGGCGGCGCTGGCTGGCCCCGCTGCTGGGGTTCGTCCTGCTCGGCCCGGTGGTGGACGCGGCGGCGATCTGGCTCTTCAAGATCGTCGTCGACGACGTGCTGGTACCGCGCAGATTCGACCTGTTCCTGCCCGTGGCGCTCGGCTACGCCGTGCTGACCCTGCTGGCAGGCGGTCTGCGCTTCGCCGACGAGACGACCTCGGCCTGGGTCAGCGAGCGCTTCCTGCTCGCCCTGCGGACGGACGTGTTCCGGCACCTCCAGCACCTGTCGCTGGGCTTCTTCGAGCGGCGGCGGCTCGGCGACGTACTGTCGCGGCTGACCGCGGACGTGGAGGCGGTCGAGACCTTCCTGCTCTCGGGCGTCCTCGACGCGGTCGCGTACGTCGCCGAGCTGGCCGTCTTCCTGGTGGTGCTGTTCTACCTGCGCTGGGACCTCGCGCTCACCGCCCTGGTGGTCGCGCCGCTGTTCTGGATCACCGCCCGCCACTTCTCGACGAGGGTGAAGGCCGCGTCCCGGGAGCGGCGGCGCCGCAGCGGTTCGGTCAGCGCGCTCGCCGAGGAGACGCTCGGCAACATCACGCTGGTGCAGGCGTACAACCGGCAGGACTGGGAGCAGGAACGGTTCCTCCAGGAGAGCATGGCCCGGTTCCGGGCGACCATGGCGGCGACCCGGCTGCGCGCGCTGTTCGCGCCGGTCGTGGAACTGCTGGAGCTGGTAGGGGCGCTGATCGTGCTCGGACTCGGTGCCTGGGAACTCGTCCACGACCGCCTGACGCTCGGCGAACTGCTCGTCTTCGTCGCTCTGCTCAGCCGCCTCTACAGCCCGATCCGGGGCATCTCCCAGCTCAGCAACGGCTTCTACTCCGCCTCGGCCGCCGCCGAGCGGATCATCGAACTGCTCGACCAGCGGCCGCAGGTGGCCGATCCCCCGGCACCGCTGCGCCCGGCCCGGACGCGGGGCGCGGTGGTCCTCGACGGGGTGTGGTTCCGCTACCCGGGCACCACCCGGGTGGCGCTGTACGACGTCTCCTTCCGCGCCGAGCCGGGTGAGACGGTGGCGCTGGTCGGGGAGAGCGGGGCGGGCAAGTCGACCATCGCCAAGCTGCTGCTGCGCTTCTACGACCCGGAGCGGGGCGCCGTCCGGCTGGACGGCATCGACCTGCGCGAACTGGCGCTGGCCGACCTTCGCGAGCGCATCGCGGTCCTGCTGCAGGAGACGCTGGTGATCCACGGCACCGTCCGGGAGAACATCGCCTACGGCCGGCCCGGGGCGACCGACGAGCAGATCACGGCCGCCGCCCGGGCCGCCGACGCCGACGAGTTCATCAGCCGACTGCCGGAGGGCTACGACACGGTGGTGGGCCAGCACGGGCGACTGCTGTCCGGCGGGCAGCGCCAGCGGATCGCGATCGCCCGGGCGATGATCCGGGACGCGCCGGTGCTGCTGCTCGACGAGCCGACCACCGGGCTGGACCCGGAGTCCGGGCAGCGGATCCTCGAGCCGCTGGGGCGGCTGATGAACGGGCGGACCACGATCATCATCTCGCACAACCTGCTCACCGTCCGGAACGCGGACCGGATCGTCCTGCTGCGCGAGGGCCGCGTCGCCGCCTGCGGCAGCCACCGGGACCTTCTCGCCCACGACGACGGCTACGCCCGGCTCGACCGGGCCGCCGGCCTGGCGAGTGCCGCACGATGACCACGGAGGCTGCTGATGCGTGCGGAAGGCGCCCGATGAGCGCGGAGGCCGCCCGATGAGAGAGCGGGAGCCACTGGCCGCCGGAACGGTGATCGCCCCCGGCTACCAGGTGCTGTCCCACCTCTGCCGCACCGGCTGGCTGGACGTCTACGACGCCTGGAGCGAGGAACGGGACTGCCGCTGCGTGGTCAAGGTGCTCAGGCCGGACCGCCGCCGTGACCGGGACTTGCGCGAGCGGTTGCTCAGGGAGGGGCGCTGGCTGGCCGAGTTCACCCACCCGCACCTGGTGCGCGGCTACGGCACCGGCGAACGGCCGCAGCCGTACGCGGTGCTGGAGACGCTCACCGGCGAGACCCTCGCCCATCTGATCGACCGGGGACCGCGCCGCCCGGCCGCCACCGACCTGGCCCTGCTGGGGATACAACTCTGCTCGGCCGTCGGCTACTTGCACAGGCGGGGTCTGCTGCACCTGGACCTCAAGCCCGCCAACGTGGTGATCGACTGCCGCCGCGCCAAGGTGCTCGACCTGAGCATCGCCCGCCCGCCGGGCCCGGGCGGCCCGCGCCGCCTCGGCACGGTCGGCTACCTCGCCCCCGAACAGGCCTCCGGTGGGCCGCTCACGGCGGCTGCCGACGTCTGGGGCATCGGTGTCACCCTCTACGAGGCCGCCACCGGCGAACTTCCGTTCGGCGAGGCCGCGTCGGACCCGACCGGGACACCGGCTCCTCCGGTGTCCCGGCGCCGTCGCCTGCCCCGCCCACTCGCCGCGGTGATCGACGCCGGTCTGCGCCTCGACCCGGAAGCACGGCCGACGATCGCCCAACTGGCCGACAACCTGGACGAGTTCCTTCCCTCACGTCGCTCAGGGCCGACGCCCGAGGGGTGACGGCGGCGGCGGTCCCGCCGGGCGACGCGTCCTCGCGGGTGGCTCCCCGCCTCTTGAGCGGCTCCCCACCCGCCCCTGAGGGCTACCTCCCGGGTGGCAGCTGCTTCAGCTGCCGCAGCGTCCAGCCCGCGTCCGGCGCTTCGGCGAGCGCCCGCGTGTGGCCGGTGAACAACTCCGCCGCGCGCCGGTACGAGAGGCGGGCGCGGCCGGTGTACGGGCAGCGGTCGACGGCGGGCGTGCCGCTCGGGGCGCGGCGGTCGGTGAGGAAGAGCGGTCCGTCGGCGCGGCCGGCGATCAGCAGGGGGAGCAGCCGGGCGGTGCCGGACCCCCAGCGGACCGGGGTGCGGCCGGTCCCGGGGCGGGTGCGGCGCCGGGGGAGGTCGAGCTGGTCGGTGTTCAGGGCCAGCGCGGTCTCGATGGTGGCGCCGGACTCGTGCAGCAGGCGCCACAGCGTCTGCTCCCGCAACGGCGCCCGCAGGGCGAACAGGGCACGCAGCTGCTCGGCGGTCAAGGGGGCTGTGGCCACCGCCGGTTCGGCCACCGGAAGGGGCCGCAGTTCGGTGGTCGGATCGCCGTCGATCCAACCGCGGGCGCGCCACCAGGCGACGGCCGCGCGCAGGGTGGAGAGTTCGCGGTTGAGGGTGCGCGGGTCGGTGTCGGTGCCGCGCAGGGCGACGGCCGCGCGCAGTCGCCAGGCGGCGTCAGGGTGGTCGATCAGCGCGAGCGGGAGCACGGGTGGCCGGGCGCGGCGCCGTTCCGGGCCGGTGGGAGCGGGTCGGTCGGCGAGCGCCCAGGCCCAGGTGTCCAGGGCGATCCGGTAGATCCGCCGGGAGCCCTCGGAGAGCCCGGAGGCGGCGAGGTACCGCTCGACGGCGAGGCCGTACTCGACCGGGGGAAGCTCCGTCACCGTCGAGCCCTTCTTCCGCAGTAAATACGTCCGTCAAGATGCCGATCAGCTTACTCGTAATCGCATTAAATGGCAGGTGAGGCGTAGTCAGTGGCGTTATTTACTGCGGTAGAAGCTCCATCGGCCGACTTTGACACGGAAAGGCTCAAGTTTTTCGGGCGAAGCCCTTGAACCGGGTGCCCGACCGCTCCCAGACTGCTGCCCATGGCAGTGAACGCAGTGGATGCGGTGGACCCAGCAGATCGAGCCGACTCAGCGGATGCAGCACATTCAGCACACGCAGCCGACGCAGCACACCCAGCCGACGCGAGGGAAGCCGCACCCGCGGAACCGAATCCGGCGCGCCCCCGCCGATCGGCAGCCCGACTCGCGGTGCTGGGCGAGCGCGAGTTCACCCGGTTCTTCCTCGGGTACACGACCTCCCTCCTCGGGTCGGCGATGGCCCCCGTCGCGGTGGCCTTCGCGGTGCTCGACCGGGGCGGCAGCGGCACCGACCTCGGCTCGGTGATGGCCGCCCGGATCCTCCCCGTGGTGCTGGTGCTGCTGGCCGGCGGGGTGATCGCGGACCGCTTCGGCAGCCGCCGTCTGATGGTGGGCTCGGACGTCCTTCGCGGCCTCGTGCAGGGGCTGTTCGCGGGGCTGCTGGCGGCCGGGCACGCGCCGGTGTGGGCGATGGTCGCCCTGGTCGCCGTCTGGGGCGTCGGTGAAGGGCTGTTCATGCCCGCGTTCGGCGCGATCGTGCCCGGTCTGGTGCGCCGCGAGGAGCTGCTGGCGGACGGCAACACCCTGTTGGGGCTGTCGCGTTCGCTGTCCACGGTGGCCGGTCCCGCACTGGCCGGTCTGATCACGGCGGCGTGGGGCCCGGCGGTGGTGCTGCTGATCGACGCGGTGACGTACGGGGTCGGCGCCCTCGCGCTGGTGGGGCTCCGGCCGCCCGACCGGCCGCGGGCGGCCGGTGGGGAGTCGGTGCTCCGGGAACTGCGGGGCGGCTGGTCGGAGTTCGCCGCCCGCCCGTGGCTGTGGATCACCACCGCGCAGATGGGCCTGTTCAACCTGCTGGTGTGGGCGCCGTTCCTGGTGCTCGGCCCGCTCACCGCGCAGCGGGCGCTCGGCGGTGCCCGGGCCTGGGGCCTGGTCATGGGCGTGTACGGCGCGGGCGCGGTGCTGGGCGGTCTGCTGATGCTGGGCCGCCGGCCCGGGCGCCCGCTGGTGGTGGCGACCGTGGCCGGGCTCGCCTGGGCGCTGCCCTCCGCCGCGCTGGCGGCGGGGGCGCCGCTGGTCTGGGTGGTCGCCGGGGCGTTGGTGGCGGGGGCGGGATCCGCGGTGTGCGGGACGCTGTTCGCCACCACGACGCAGCGCTGGGTCCCCGCCGAGTTGCTCGGCCGGCTGACCTCCTTCGGATCGCTCGGCGCCTTCGTCCTCGGCCCGCTCGGGTTGGCGGCGGCCGGGCCGCTGGCCGCCCGGTTCGGTGTCGGGCAGGTGCTGCTCGTCGGGGTGGTCTGGCAAGTCGCCTCGGGAGCCGTAGTGTTGGGCGTACCGGCCGTACGGAATCGGCGCTGGGAGGAGGGCCCGGACGACTGACGCACCCCTCGGACGGCTTCGGGGCGCACCCCCGGCCACCGGTGCGGCCCACCGCGCACCGTATCCGGCCGGCCCCGGAGCGCAGCCGGTCGCTCCGCCCACGCGTGCGTGCCTCCGCGGCGGGCGGGGTGGCCGGGTCGGTCGTACCGTGGACGGTGGGGGTACGGAGGAGGTCCACCATGCCCGGTTCGCTCACCATCAGCCACCACGAGACCGCCGTCACCATCGACCACACCGACGCGGAGCGCCTGGCGACCGTCCTGGCCGAGTTGGCGTACCTGCTGGACATCCCGGGGCCGAACCGGGTCAACGAAGCCCAACTGGCCGTGCTGTGCGAGGGGCGCCGCCCGGACCGCGACGAGCTGTCGCACTGGGCGCGGGCGCTGTCCACCGAGCTGAAGGGGCGGCTCTGACCGACGCTGCCCGCCGGACGGCAGGGGCGGCTCCGACCGGCGCTGCCCCTCGGACCGCAGAGCTGGCTCCGGCCACGGGCCCTCCCCGCCGGGTCGGCGTTCCCGCCGACGGCCGGGCGGCCCCGCCGTACGATGGCGCGGGCGGCCCGGTCGGGCGCGCCCTCGGGCTGTCGGGTCGGCCGGCGGCCGAGCCGGTGGAGGGTGGGGACCCGAGCGTGCCGCAGTCCTGGTCGTTGTCCTGGCTGACCGTGCCGACCCCGCTGCCGAGCGGCCCGATGCACATTGCGGTGACCCCGCTGGGTGTGGCGGCGGCCGGCTACGGCGCGCGGGACGGCGAGACGCCACCGTGCACCGATCCGGAGAAGACCGCCGCCGTCACCGAGCGGATCGGTGCCTACCTGGCGGGCCGCACCCGCGAGTTGGGTCTGCCGATCGACTGGAGCCTCAGCTCCGGCCCGCACCGCGCAGTGCTGCAGACGCTCTGGCGCGAGGTGCCGTACGGGCGGACCATCACCTACGGCGAACTGGCTGCGTGCAGCGGGGTCTTCGAGGACGTCACGGAACCGGGTCTGGCCGCCCGTACGGTCGGGCAGATGATGGCGGCGAATCCCGTCGCCCTGTTGGTGCCCTGCCACCGGGTGGTGGCGGCGGACGGGATCGGCGGTTTCGGCGGTGGTCGGGTGGGGATCGAGGTGAAGCGCTGGCTGCTGACCCTGGAAGGGGTGTTGGAGCCGACGCTGGACTGGGACGGCCCGCTGTAGCCCTCGCCGTCGCTACGGCCGGAGGGGCCGGGCCGGGGCGTGCGGTGAGGCGCGCGGTGAGTCGAATGTGCCGGATTGCGGCGCGGACGGGCCGCTCGATGGGGGAAGATGGTCCGCGGCCCGCCGGTCGGCTCGCATGCGTCGTCTGCAGCGCATGCACCGTGCGCGTCGTGCGCGCCGTCCGCACCGCCACGTCGCCCGCACCGTCCGCGACCTCGAACCGGTCTTACCGGCCGGGACGGTCGAATCGGTCGGCCCGGTCGAATCGGGCGCGATAACCGGGCATATCGATCAGGTGATCTAGTCGTACTATTTGTTCGGTTATTCGGAACCACTCGAATGAGTGATTGCGGTCTGCCTCCGAACGGGCCCACCATGAACCCGCAACATGAATGTGCAAGGCGACACTTCATCGGGTTTGCGAAGGGCTCCCCATATGTCGACCGAAACCAACGCCGGAATCTCCGCGCCGGGTGCGCAACCGGGGATCCGGCAGCAGCAGGCACTGAGCACGGCGGGCGCGCGGAACCTCGCCACCACCACCAAGTCCGCGCCGCAGATGCAGGGCATCAGCCCGCGCTGGCTGCTCAGGATGCTGCCCTGGGTTCAGGTGTCCGGCGGGACCTACCGGGTCAACCGCCGTCTGCGCCACAAGGTCGGCCGCGGTCGGGTGAGCTTCGTCAAGACGGGTTCCGAGGTGCGGATCGTCCCGCAGACGCTGACCGAGGTGCCGGTGCTGCGCGGCTTCCAGGACGAGGCCGTGCTGGAGGAGTTGGCCGGGCGCTTCACCCAGCGCCAGTTCGAGGCGGGGGACGTCCTGGTCTCCGCCGGCTCGCCGATCAGCGAGGTCTTCCTGATCGCGCACGGCAAGCTCGACCGGATCGCCACCGGCAAGTACGGCGAGGAGGCGGTGGTCGGCACCCTCGCGGACGGCGACCACCTGGGCGACGAGGCGCTCCAGCAGGAGGGCGACACCTGGCCGTACACCGTCCGCGCCGTCACCTCCGGCACCGTGATGGCGCTCCCCTGGCCGTCCTTCCAGGAGCTGCACGACCGCTCGGACGCGCTCCAGCTGCAGGTCATGGAGTACCTGAACGGCTTCCAGCAGGCCCAGAACAAGCACGGTGAGGCCGCGATCGACCTCTCCGCCGGGCACCACGGCGAGTACGACCTGCCCGGCGCGTTCGTGGACTACGAGCTCAAGCCGCGCGAGTACGAGCTCAGCGTCGCGCAGACCATCCTCAAGGTGCACACCCGCGTCGCCGACCTCTACAACGAGCCGATGAACCAGACCGAGCACCAGCTCCGGCTGACCATCGAGGCCCTGCGCGAGCGCCAGGAGCACGAGATGATCAACAACCCGGAGTTCGGCCTCCTGGAGAACGCCGAGTACGACCACCGGATCCAGACCCACTCGGGCCCGCCCACTCCGGACGACATGGACGAGCTGCTCAGCCGCCGCCGCAGCACCAAGATGTTCCTGGCCCACCCCAAGGCCATCGCCGCCTTCGGCCGGGAGTGCAACAAGCGCGGCCTCTACCCGGGCACCGTCGAGGTCGAGGGCAAGCACGTCAACGCCTGGCGCGGGGTGCCGATCTTCCCGTGCAACAAGATTCCGATCGTCGGCGGGAACACCAGCTCGATCATCGCGATGCGCGTCGGCGAGGACAACCAGGGCGTCATCGGCCTGCACCAGACGGGAATTCCCGACGAATACCAGCCGGGCCTTTCGGTGCGGTTCATGGGAATCGACGAGAAGGCCATCATTTCCTACCTGGTGAGCACCTACTACTCGGCCGCGATCCTGGTGCCGGACGCGATCGGCGTGCTGGAGAACGTCGACATCGCCCAGCGTTGACAACCGGCTCGCGTCCCACCGAGCCCGATATCGCGCCATCCGCGCCGCCCGGCCGGGGATTTCCGCCCCGGC
>NZ_JBEPAK010000139.1:0-18978 GCF_040298565.1 Kitasatospora sp. NPDC001539
CGCGGGGAGCGGCGCCCCGCCGGAGCGGGGCGCCGCCTGGGCGCACGACGGCCGGGTGGAAGCCGTCCGGGTCGGCGCCGACGGGTCAGCGCCGGCCGGCCGGCTCCGGCATCCCGTGGGCGCCGGCCACCGGGGCCGCGCCCCCGCCGTGGCCGGAGCCCTTGCTGTCGCCGTGGCCGGGCCACCAGGCGCGGTGGCCGAGCAGCGCGGTGATGGACGGGGTGAAGAACATCGCCATCACGAACGCCGCCAGCACGATGCCGAAGGCGAGCGAGAAGCCGAGCTCCATGAAGAGCACGTTGCCCGCGAGCATGAAGGTCGCGAACGACGCCGCCAGGATGAAGCCGGCCGCCGCGACGGTCGGGCCGCCGTGCTTGACGGCCTCGCGGGCCGCCTCGCGCGGGCTGCGGCCCTCGCGGGCCTCCTCGCGGAGGCGGGCGATGATCAGGATGTTGTAGTCCGTGCCGATCGCCACCACGAACAGGTAGATGAAGATCGGCAGCATGAACATCAGGCCCTGCTCGCCCTTGACGTTCTGGAACAGCAGGGTGGTGGCGCCGAGCGTGGCACCGAAGCCGAGGCCGACGGAGGCCATCAGGTACCAGGGCGCGACCACGCTGCGCAGCTGCAGACCGAGGATGATCATGATGAGCACGGCCGCGATCGGGAAGACCAGGGTGTAGTCGTGCACCATCGCGGTGTTGATGTCCTTGTACACCGACGTGATGCCGCCGACCAGGGACTTGGTGTTCGACGGGGCCGCCGCGTGGGCGGTGTCGCGCACCTTCTCGATGGTGTCGATGGCCTTGTTGGAGGCCGGAGCGTCCTTGAGCAGCACGGTGAAGTCACCGGTGGCACCGTCGGCGCTGATCGTCCTGCCCTGGGCGGACGGCGGGACGACCGAGGCCACCCCGGGGACGCCCTGGAGCTGCTCGCCGAACCTCTTGATCGCGGCGTCGTCGAGCTTGGCGCCGTCGGTGCTGGTCAGGTAGACGTGGCTCGGGTCGGCGGCGCCGGCCGAGAACGCCGTCATCAGCTTGTCCTGGACGACCATCGACTCCTTGCCCTTGGGCATCGAGCTGCCCGCCAGGTCGTAGGTGCCGTTGTAGTTGACGCCGGCCAGGGCCAGCACCACGAGGATGCCGCCGGAGACCAGGGCGACCAGGCCGGGCTTCTTGCCGGTCATCCGGCCGAGCGCGGCGAAGCGCGCGTTCTTCGGCTCCTGCATCCACTTCTTGCCGGGCCAGAAGACGGCCTTGGACGGGATGACCGCGAGCACGGCGGGGGCCAGGGTCAGCGAGACCAGGGCGGTCGCGATCACGGCGATGGCCAGCGCCGGGCCGAGCGCGGTGAACATGCCGAGGCTGGACAGCACGAGCACGGCGAAGGCGACGGCGACGGCACCGGCGGCGGAGGCGATCGCCTCGCCGACCCGGCCGACGCCGTTGGCCACGGCCGTCTTGCGGTCCTCGCCCAGGCGCAGCCGCTCGCGGTAGCGGAAGGCGAGGAAGAGGAAGTAGTCGGTGCCCACGCCGAGGACCACGATGATCAGGATCGCCGAGGTCATCGGGGAGGACTTGAGGTCGAACATCTTGATCGCGTCGGCGATCAGCCCGTTGGCCACCGGCATCGCGACGGCCAGGGCGAGGACGACCGGCAGGATGCCGGCCAGGATGCTGCGGAAGATGATGCCGACGATCAGGATGACGAGCAGCAGGCTGCCGAACATGACGATGGCGTCGGTGGCGCCGGAGGCTTCCTGCTGGTCGAGGCCGCTGGCGGCCTGGCCGCCGACCTGGAACTTCAGGCCGCTTCCGTCGGCGAGCTTGGCGCCCTCACTGCGCAGCTTCTTGGCCGCGTCGGTGTACTCCGGGCTCTGCATCTTGCTCTTGTCGATGGCGACCATGGACAGCGCGTACTTGCCGTCCTTGGACTTCGAGGTCTTGGGGTCGACCGGGAGGATCTTCTCGACGGCGGGGATGTGCGCCGCGGTGAGCCCGTCGACGACCTTGTCCATCGAGGCCTGGTCGCCGTCGGTGAGCGCCTGGCCGTCGGTGCGCTCGAAGAGCAGCAGCGCGGCCGGGGTGAAGCTCGACGGGAACGCCTGCTCCTGGAGCTGCGCCGCCTGGATGGACTCGTAGTGCTTGGGGAGGAAGGCGGACTCGTCCGTCTGGGAGGTGACCTTGGGCGCCGTCGCGACGATGGCGATCATCGCGACGACCCACGCGGCGATCACCCACCAGGCGCGGCGGACGACGAAGTGTCCTAGTCGGTGGAACATGCTCGATGCCTCCTGGGCATGGTTCACCGCAGCCCTTGGGGACGGGACGCTGGGCGACGGCAGGACCGGCAGGGGGCGCACGGGCGCTCCTTGCCGGTCGGCAGGTAAGTGGGACTGGGCGTCATCCTACGAGCACCTACTTGCCGCCCGGCAAGGAGCCCCCCGTATTACAACCCCCGTGCGGGCCGACCCGAACCGGCCCCGACCCAGTGTCTCCCGGCCGAACGCCCGTTGACCTCGTGCTCCGGGTGGAGACTTCTCCCCCTCAGGGTGGAGTGCGTCCCCTACCTCTGAGGAGGAGTACGTCAGGGTCGGGGGGTAGGGAAAACCCCACCCGCCACCGGGACCGCCGCCGCCGGCCCGTCCCGGTGCGTCATGATGATCACCGTCCGGGAGAACGCCGGCGGAACGGAGCCCAGCCATGATCCCCTTCGACGAGCCCCGCGCCCGGCTGCTGCTCGCCCAGGCCTGCGAGTCCGCCGGACTGCCCGCCCCGGGCGACGCCCGGCTGCTCGCGCTCGGCGAGAACGCCGTCTTCGACCTGGGCGAACCCGCCGTGGTCGCCAAGGTCGGCCGCGGCCCCGAGCTGTACGACCGGGCGCACCGCGAGCTGACCGTCGCCCACTGGCTGGCCGGGCAGGGCGTGCCGGTGGTCCGCCCGTACCGGGGCACCGAACCCGAGCCGCAGCGCGCCCACGGGCACCCGGTCACCTTCTGGCACCGGCTCGCCCCCGCCGTGCGGCCGGCCCGGACGGCCGACCTCGCCCCGCTGCTGCGCGCGCTGCACCGGCTGCCGCTGCCGCCCTTCCCGCTCGGACGGCGCGACCTGCTGGCGCCGGTGGAGCGCTGGCTGGCCTCCGCCGAAGGCCACGTCGACCCCGCGGACGTCGAATTCCTGCGCCGCCGCCGGGACGCCTTCGAGGCCGCCCTGTCCGACCTCGCACCGCGGCTGCACCCCGGGGTGATCCACGGCGACGCGCTGCCGCGCAACGTCCACGTCGGCCCGGACGGGCCGGTGCTGCTCGACCTGGAGAACGTCTCCCACGACCTGCGCGAGCACGACCTGGTGGTCCTCGCGCTCAGCCACGACCGGTACGGCGTGCCGGACGGGGAGTACCGGGCGTTCACCGCGGCGTACGGCTGGGACGTGCGCGACTGGCCGGGCTTCGCCGTGCTGCGCGGGGCGCGGGAGACCGCCAGCGCCTCCTGGGTCGCCCAGCAGGCGGCGAGCAGTCCGGCCGCGCTCGCGGAGTTCCGGCGCCGGGTCGTCTCGCTGCGCGAGGGGGCCACCGACGTGCGGTGGTACCCGTTCTGAGGCGGCCGGCGATACCCGCTCCGAGGGACGAGCGCCAAGCCGGGCGGGTGTGAGAAGGCTCTTAAGCGGGATCGGTCCGGCGCGCAACCGCGGCACGTACGCTCGGCGTCCTGTCCGACAGTCATCCTGACCGAGGGATCGGCACCCTTTCTCGTACCTCAGGAGCCGCCGCCATGCCCACGACCGCCCCCCGTCGAACGACCCACCCGACCCGACCGGCCCGTGACCGCCGCAGGTTGATCGCGGGCTGCGTCGCGGTGGCCGCCGTCCTGGGTCTGTCCGCGTGCGGCACCGCCAGCGGGGCCCTGCAGTCGACGAACGCCGCCGCCCCGCCCTCCAGCGGCGCGCCCGGGCAGCCGGCCGGCAGCGGGTCGACCGGCTCCCCCGGGGCGGCCACCATCACGCCCGGCCCCGGCACGGACGCCGTGGACGGCTCGGGCCCGGCGGCGCCGCCCGTCACCCCGAAGCCGAGGACGCCGCAGACGCCGAGGCCCACGGCCCCGGCGACCACCTCGACCGCGCCGGCCACGTCGGCCGCTCCGGCCGTCCCCGCCGCTCCGGCGGCGCGGACGACTCCGGACCAGCCCTCCTCCGACGGCGCCCCCGCCACCCACGCGCCGGCCGGGAAGGTGATCGGCTCCACCGCCTCCGGCGGCCGCACCGTCGCGCTCAGCTTCGACGACGGCCCCGGCCCGGCCACCGGGCAGATACTCGACCTGCTGGCCCAGTACCACGTCAAGGCCACCTTCTGCGAGATCGGCCAGAACGCCGCCGCCAACCCGGCACTGGTCAAGCGGATCGTCGCCGAGGGGCACCGGCTCTGCGACCACAGCGTCCACCACCCGCAGCCCTTCGCGAAGCTGCCCCACGACAAGGCCGCGTACGAGATCACCGCGGCCCGGGACATGATCGTCAAGGCCGGCGGGCCGGGCACCCGGGTCGACTGGTTCCGCGCCCCCGGCGGCGGCTTCAACGCGGACAACGAGCAGATCACCGCGGGCCTCGGGATGTCCTCGCTCGGCTGGTCGGTCGACCCGCGCGACTGGTCCCGCCCGGGCGTGCCGGCGATCGTCTCCACGGTGCAGAGCCAGCTCAAGCCCGGCGGCGTGATCCTGATGCACGACGGCGGCGGCGACCGCAGCCAGACGGTGGCCGCACTCAAGCAGCTGCTGCCGTGGCTGGTCGCCCAGGGGTACACCTTCGACTTCCCGGCCTCCTGACGAGGCGCCCCGCCGGGGTCAGCCCAAGTGCCGCCGGTAGACCTGGCGGGAGCCGCCCTCCGGCCCCGGCTCGGCGGCCTCGGCCGGGGTGAAGCCCAGCCGTTCGTAGAACACCCGGGCACCGCCGGCCACCGCGCCGGGGTGGTCCGGGCCGAAGGTCACCACCTCGAGGACGGCCGGGGGGCGGACTGACGGCGCAGCGCGTCCTCGACGAGGGCGCGGCCGCAGCCGGTGCCGCGGGCGCGTTCGGCGACCACCAGCCAGTGCAGGTGGTGCAGCGGGGGCGTCGCTTCCGTGCTGCCGAACAGCAGCCCGCCGAGCAGGCCCTGACCGTCCTCGGCGACGGTGGCCAGGCCCCGGTCGGTGCTGCGGCGCACGGCCCGGTGGAAGCCGGGCTCGGCCACCATCGGGCCGAACCAGTGCTCCACCTCGGCGGCGAGTGCCAGGAAGCCGGGCAGGTCGTCGGGGCGGGCCGGGCGGATCGGGCGGGGCGTCACCCGGCCACGTCCCCGGGGCCGGTCGGCTGGTCCGCAGGCAGGTCCGTCGGCCGGCACGGCCAGCGCGGGTCGACCACGGCCAGCGGGTCCTTGCCGCGGCGCAGCCAGGCCTCCAGCCCCTCGGCCCACTCCCGGTACCAGCCGACCTGCCGCCGGTGCAGCTCGGCCGGCGCGACCTCCCCCACCTCGGCCGGGTAGCGCCCGGCCAGCGCGACCGCGACCCGGACGGCGGCGAGCGCGTCGCTGTCCGCCTCGTGGGCGTCCGTCAGTTCGACCCCGTACACCTCGCACACCCGTTGCAGGGTGCGGGAGCCCTTGCGGTACTTGTCCACCGCCCGGTCGATCACCAGCGCGTCCAGCACCGGCCCGACCGGCCCGCCGAGGCGCTCCGCGAGCGTCGCCAGCCCGTACCGGCGCAGCTCCGCGTCGAGCAGCGACAGGTCGAACGGCGCGTTGAACGCCACGACCGGCCGCCCGGCCGCGATCCGCGCGCAGAGCGCCGCGGCTATCTCCTCCACCGCCTCCTTGGCCGGCCGCCCCTTGCCCCGTGCGAGCTCGTCCCCGATCCCGTGGATCGCCTCCGCCTCGGCGGGGATCGGCACCCCGGGGTCGAGCAGCCAGTTGGCGGCCTCCACCCGCGCGGCGCCGACCGTGTCCACGAGCGCGGCCGTGACGATGCGGTCCACGGCCGGGTCGGTGCCCGTGGTCTCCAGGTCGAAGCCGACCAGTGGCTGCTGCCACCAGCTCATCAGGTGTCCTTCCGTCCAACCGCTCGAAACAGCCCCTATCATCACCCGGCCCACCGACAGCCCGGCCCGCAGGGCGACCGGCCCGGGGCGCGGCAGCCTCCCGGACGGCTGGCCCCGGGGCGGCGGCGACGGCCCGTTCGGCCACCAGCGCGCAGCCGGGAGCGCCCGGATCGAGTGCTCTCGGCAGCCGCCCGCCCGAGCCCGCGCCGCACCACCGCCGGGACCGGACCGGCGCGCGAGGTGCCGTCGCAAGCGCTGCCGGGTGGCGACCGGCAGGCGCCGCAGGAGGCCGGACCGGCGCGCAGCCGGGAGCGTCCGGATCGGGTGGTCCCGGCAGCCGTCCGTCCAAGTCGACGCCGCACCACCGCCGGGGCCGGCGCCGAGCCGACGCGCGGGGTGCCACCGCGGCGCTACCCGGGTGGCGACCGGTCAGGCGCCGCAGGGGGCCGGCGTCCCGCTCCGGGGTGGGCGCGCGGAGCGTGTGGAACGCCCGGGGGACGGAGCCGAGCGGCTCGACACCGCCCGGGGCGAGGGTGGCGGTGCCGCGGTCGGTGCCGGCTCCCGCAGCATGGTGACGTCGACCGGGTCCTCGTGGACGACGGCGAAGCCGTGCCGCTCGTACAGCCGCCGGGCGGCGCTGCCCCGCAGGACGACCAGGTGCACCGGCTCCCGGGCGGCGTCGGCCTCGGCGAGCAGGTGGCGCAGCACGGCACCGCCGAGGCCGCGGCCCTGGAGGTGCGGGGCCAGGTAGAAGAGTTCCAGGTGGCGCCCGCCCCGGTCGTCGGGGCGGACGGTGACGCAGCCCGCGAAGGCGCCCTCGACCAGCAGGAGGGAGGTGTGGCGGGTGGAGAAGGACTTCCGCACCCGCTCCCGCGAGCGCTCCGGGCACCATCGGCCGAGGCGTTCCAGGTCGGCGCGCATGACCAGGGCCTTGAGTTCGACGACGGCTTCCAGGTCCTCGGGGCCGGCGGGTACCAGGGTCCAGGCGGGGAGGCTGTTCACGGGCGGCAGTGTTGCACCGGCGGCAGGGCGGTGGCCAGACGGTTTCTCAGGACGTGAGCAGGAGCTTTCCCCGGACGTGAGCAGGAGCTTTCCCCGGGCGTGAGCAGGAGCTTTCCCCGGGCGTGAGCAGGAGGGTCACCGGGGCGTGCGCAACGGGTTCCCGAGGACGCGACCGGGGAGGTCCTCAGGAGACGGGCCGGGAGTCCGCCCAGACCCCCTCGAACTCCTCGCGGTAGACCTCCAGCAGTCCGGGTTCGGTGCCGCCCGGCTGCTGGCCGGCGCCGCCGCGCAGGATCAGCGCGGGGGACTCCATGCCGCGGGAGCGGCGCAGGTAGGGCTGGACGACGCCGAGGTCGCGGCTCTGCCGGCGACCGCCGACCTGGCCGGTGGGCCGGGGGCCCTCGACCAGGTAGGCGGTGAAGCGCGGGGTCTCGTCGAAGACGCGGATCTCGAAGCCGCCCTGGTCCCGCAGCCGGGCCCGGACGCGGCGCACGTGCATGATGTTCATCTCGATCGAGCGGGACAACTCACCGCGCGAGAGGCCGAGTTCGCGCTCGCGGCGGCGCACCGCGCTGCTCGCCGGGTTGAGGAACAGCAGCCGCACCCGGCAGCCCTCGCCGGCCAGGCGCACCAGGCGTTTGCCGGTGTAGTTCTGGCAGAGCATGCCGAGGCCGATGCCGAGCGCGTCCAGGCGGCGGGCTCCGTCCAGCAGGTCCTCCACCGGCAGGTCGCGCTGCAGCCGGACCCGGTCGGCGTGCACCGCGACCACGTCCGCGTAGCGCCCGGCGACCAGGGACTCCACCACGTCGGCGGGCACCCCGCCCGCGCCGCCGTCCAGGACGGCGAGCAGCCGGGCGGCGGCGCGCTCGGTCTGGGCCAGCACGGTCTGGGTGAGCACCCGGTTGCGGGAGACCACGTGCCGGGCCACCTCCAGCTCGTCCAGGGCGAGTTCGATCTCGCGCCGGTCGGCGAGGTAGGGCTCGAAGCAGGGCCAGTGCTGGACCATCAGCTCGCGCAGCTGGGGCAGGGTGAGGAAGACCAGCGGGTCGTCGTCGGCCGGGTCGAGGAGGTAGCCCTTGCGCCGGCTGACCTCGCGTACGGCGCCGGCCCGGTGGGCCCACTCCTCGCCGGCCGGTCCGGCGGCGGCGGTGACCCAGTCCTCGCCGTGCGCGGGGGCGTAGATGGGGTGCAGCACCTCGTCGACCAGGGAGCGCAGCCGCTGCTCGACCAGGTTGAGCCAGACGTAGGCGCGCCCGGACAGCCGGACCCGCTGGTAGGCGTCCTCCCATTCGCCGGCGGACCAGGCGAGGGCGGGCACCTCGGCCGGGCCGCCCTGGGCGGGCACCAGGGCGCGGCCGGTCAGGGTGGGGCGCATGACGACGGTGGGCGCCTCGCTGCGGGTACCGCCCCGGTCGGGACCGTCGGGCCCGGGGCCACGGCCGCCGGCGGGGAACACCATGCGCCACCTCATCTGGTTGCTGCAGCCGACCCCCGCGGGCGCGGGGGCCGTTGACGGGCCGTCGTGAACCCGTCGGGGCGGCCGGGGCGGCCGGACGATCAAGGGTACTGCCCACCGCGAGCCGCCCGCAGCCGGATGACCGAGGGGCCCCGCCGGCACCACCGGGCGCACGTTTCACAGAGCACCGGCAGCTCTTCACAAGATTTGCCCCTGGACACCCGTTCGGGCTAACCCCGGCGCTATCTCCCGGCCACCGGGGAAGGGCTCGGGGAGTATGCGGGCTGTGCCGTACGTCACGGCGCGCGAACGTCGCACATGCCCGGCCGCCCGGCCGGGAAAAGAGCGTCCGGGTCCGGGCGGATTGTCGGACTAGATGTCAGTTACAGTCGGCAGCAAGGAAGTTGAGGACTCATGCAGGTCTGGCCCGGTAAGCCCTACCCCCTCGGCGCCACCTACGACGGGGTCGGCACCAACTTCGCGGTGTTCTCGGAGAGCGCCGACCGGATCGAGCTGTGCCTGATCGACGAGGACGGCTCGGAGACCGCCATCGAACTGCGCGAGACGGACGCCTTCGTCCGCCACGCCTACCTCCCCGGCATCCAGCCCGGCCAGCGCTACGGCTTCCGCGTGCACGGCCCGTACAACCCGGGCCTGGGCCAGCGGCACAACAGCGCCAAACTGCTGCTGGACCCGTACGCCAAGGCGATGAGCGGGCACATCGACTGGGACGAGTCGGTCTACGGCTACCACTTCGGCGCCCCCGAGCGCCGCAACGACCTCGACTCCGCCCCGCACACCATGCACTCCGTGGTGATCAACCCGTACTTCGACTGGGGCACCGACCACCCCCCGCGCACCGACTACCACCGCACCGTCATCTACGAGGCCCACGTGAAGGGCCTCACCCAGCTCCACCCCGGCATCCCCGAGGAGATCCGCGGCACCTACGCGGGCCTGGCCCACCCGGCGGTGATCGAGCACCTGGCCAAGCTCGGCGTCACCGCGATCGAGCTGATGCCGGTGCACCAGTTCGTCCGCGACCACCGGCTGCGCGACCTGGGCCTGGCCAACTACTGGGGCTACAACACGATCGGCTTCTTCGCCCCGCACTCCTCCTACTCCTCCACCGGCGACCGCGGCCAGCAGGTGCAGGAGTTCAAGTCCATGGTCAAGGCGCTGCACGCGGCCGGGATCGAGGTCATCCTCGACGTCGTCTACAACCACACCGCCGAGGGCAACCACCTCGGCCCGACGCTCTCGCTGCGCGGCCTGGACAACGTCTCCTACTACCGCCTCGCCCAGGACCAGCGCTTCTACGAGGACACCACCGGCACCGGCAACAGCCTGCTGATGCGCAGCCCCCACGTGCTCCAGCTGATCATGGACTCGCTGCGCTACTGGGTCACCGAGATGCACGTGGACGGCTTCCGCTTCGACCTCGCCGCCACCCTCGCCCGGCAGTTCCACGAGGTCGACCGGCTGTCCTCCTTCTTCGACCTCGTCCAGCAGGACCCGGTGGTCTCCCAGGCCAAACTGATCGCCGAGCCCTGGGACCTCGGCGAGGGCGGCTACCAGGTCGGCAACTTTCCGCCGCTGTGGACGGAGTGGAACGGCATGTACCGGGACACCGTGCGCGACCTGTGGCGCGGCGAGAACGCCACCCTCGCCGAGTTCGGCTCCCGGCTCACCGGCTCCTCCGACCTCTACCAGGACGACGGCCGCCGCCCGATCGCCTCGATCAACTTCGTGACCTGCCACGACGGCTTCACCCTGCGCGACCTCGTCTCCTACAACGAGAAGCACAACGAGGCCAACGGCGAGGACAACCGGGACGGCGAGTCCTTCAACCGCTCCTGGAACTGCGGCGTCGAGGGCCCGACCACCGATCCGGCCGTCGAGGAGCTGCGCGCCCGCCAGCAGCGCAACTTCATCGCCACCCTGATGCTCTCCCAGGGCGTACCGATGCTCTCGCACGGCGACGAACTCGGCCGCACCCAGCTGGGCAACAACAACGCCTACTGCCAGGACAACGAGCTCACCTGGGTGCACTGGCCCGAGGAGGACGGACCGCAGGCCCGGCTGCTCGAGTTCACCCAGGGGATGATCTGGCTGCGCCGCGACCACCCGGTGTTCCGGCGGCGGCGCTTCTTCCACGGGCGTCCGGTGTCCGCCTCCGGCGGCTACGACGACCTCACCGACATCGCCTGGTTCACCCCCGCCGGCGAGGAGATGACCAAGCGCAACTGGGGCGCCAGCTACGCCAAGTCGCTGACCGTCTTCCTGAACGGCCACGCCATCTCCGAACCGGACCGGCGCGGCGGGCGGATCATCGACGACTCCTTCCTGCTGATGTTCAACGCCCACTTCGAGCCGCTGGAGTTCACCGTGCCGGTCGGCCACGGGCAGGAGTGGCAGGTCGTGGTCGACACCGCCCAGCCCCGGCTGCCCGCCCCGGGCACCGGGACGAAGGTCAAGGCCGGGGACACCCTCTGGCTCACCGACCGCTCCCTGATGGTGCTGCAGCGGCCCGCGTGACCGGCGCAGCCCCGTCGGGAGCCGGCGCGGCCCCCCGCACCCCCGGGGGCCGCTCACCTGTTCGGGCGAGCACCGGGTCTTGGCGGCGGCCCCGGCCGGGTACCTATGGACCTATGACCTCCGCCGCCGAGCCCCCGCAGCCCCGCCCGGCCGCCACCGTCCCGACCTCCTCCTACCGGCTCCAGCTCCAGCCCGGCTTCACCCTGCACGACGCCACCGCCGCCGTCCCCTACCTCGCCGCCCTCGGCGTCTCCCACCTGCACCTGTCCCCGCTCCTGGAGGCCACCCCCGGCTCCACCCACGGCTACGACACCGTCGACCACACCCGGATCAGCGAACAGCTCGGCGGCGAGGCGGCGCTGCGCGCCCTGGCCGCCGAGGCGCACCGGCACGGACTGGGGCTGATCGCCGACGTGGTACCCAACCACATGGCCGTGCCCGTGCCCGAGCGGCTCAACGAGCCGCTCTGGCAGGTGCTGCGCGACGGCCCCGACTCGCCGTACGCGCGCTGGTTCGACATCGACTGGACCGCCCAGCCCGGCCCCGTCGACGCCCCGGAGCGCGGGCGGGTGCTGCTGCCGCTGCTGGGCGACCGGCTCGGGGCCGTCCTGGACCAGCTGACCGTGGACGGCGAGGTGCTCCGCTACCACACCCACGAACTGCCGCTGCGGGCCGGCACCGCCACGCTGCCGCTGCCCGAGCTGCTGGCCCGCCAGTGGTACCGGCTCGCCTGGTGGCAGCTGGCCCGCACCGAGCTCAACTACCGGCGCTTCTTCACCGTCAACGACCTGATCGCCGTCCGGGTCGAGGAACCGGAGGTCTTCGCCGCCACCCATGCCGTGCTGCTGCGCCTGTACGCCGACGGCGTCCTCGACGGCTTCCGGATCGACCACCCGGACGGGCTCGCCGACCCGCGCGGCTACCTGCGCCGCCTCGCAGCCGCCACCGGCGGGGCGACGGCGGGCACCGGCGGCGCGACGGGGACCACCAGTGGCGTGACGGGGGGCACCGGCGACGCGACGGGGACCACCGGCGGCGCGTACACGGTGGTCGAGAAGATCCTCACCGGCGAGGAGCGGCTGCCCGAGGACTGGCCGGTGGCCGGCACCACCGGCTACGACGCGCTGCGCCGGATCGACGGCGTGCTGATCGACCACGCGGGCGCCTGCCGGCTGGCCGGGGCGTACGAGTCCTTCCTGCACGGCGGGCCGGTCCGCGACCTCTGCCAGGACCCGCACCCGGCGATCGCCGCCGCCCACCGCGGACGGGCCGAGATGACCGGGCCCGGCGGCGAGCTGGCCGCCGAGGTCGAGCGGCTGGTACGGATCGCGGTGCGGATCGGCACCGCCGAAGCCGCGCACGCCGACCACGCGCCCTGGCAGCTGCGGGCGGCCGTGCAGCGGCTGCTCACCGACTACCCGGCGTACCGGCCCTACCCGGTGCCCGGGGAGCCCGTCTTCGACGACCCGCTCCAGTCGGCCGGCGCCGACGACCCGACCGAGCGCCTGGTGGCCGCACTGGCGCTCGGCGAGCTGGGACGCAGCCCCGACAAGGACGAGTTCTGCGCGCGCTTCGCGCAGACCGCCGCCGCCGTGGCCGCCAAGGGCGTCGAGGACACCGCCTTCTACCGGTGGAACGCGCTGCCCGGCCTGAACGAGGTCGGCGGCGAGCCCGCCCGGCCCGGGGTGTCCCCGGCCGAGTTCCACGACTGGTGCCGGTACCTGGAACGCAGCTGGCCGCACAGCATGACGGTGCTCTCCACCCACGACACCAAGCGCAGCGCCGACGCCCGGGCCCGGCTCGCCGTCCTCGCCGAGCGGCCCGAGGCCTGGGCCGCCGAGGCCGCCGCGTGGTCCACCGCGGCCGGGCCCGGCTTCGACCGCGACGCCGACTGGCTGCTCTGGCACACGCTGCTCGCCGCCTGGCCGATCGACCCGGACCGGCTGGTCGCCGCCCTGCTCAAGGCCGCCCGCGAGGCCAAGCTGCACACCTCCTGGACCGCCCCCGACCAGCGCTACGAACGGGCCCTGGAGGAGCGGGCCCGCGCCGTCCACACCAACCCGGTGCTGCTCCCCCGGATCGAGGGCCTGGTGCACGCGCTCGCCCCGTACGCCCGTGCCAACACCCTGGCCGCGGCCCTGCTGCACCTGACCGTTCCCGGGGTGCCCGACCTCTACCAGGGCAGCGAGGAGCCGCTGTACACCCTGGTCGACCCGGACAACCGCGGGGTGGTGGACCTCGGCGCGCTCGCCGTGCGGCTCACCGACTCGGCCGCGGCGCGCCCCGGCGACCTCGCCCGGGAGAAGCTCCACCTGACCACCACCGCGCTGCACCTGCGCCGCACCCGCCCGCTCGGCGCCCACCGCCCGCTGTCCGCCGTCGGCCCGGCCGGCGACCACCTGCTGGCCTTCGCCCGCGGCGAGGACGTGGTCACCGCCGTCACCCGGCTGCCGTACGGGCTGGAGCGGGCGGGCGGCTGGCGCGACACCGTCCTGGAGCTGCCGGCCGGCGGGCCCTGGACGGACGAGCTGACGCTGCGCGACCACCCCGCCGGGCCGGTGCCGGTGGCGGAGCTGTTCGCGACCCAGCCGGTGGCGCTGCTGACGAGGAGGGGCTGAGCGATGCCGCGCTACGAGGTGTGGGCGCCGTACGCGGACTCCCGCGTCACGGTGGAGGTCCAGGGCACGGAGCACCCCTTGGAGCGCTGCGCCGACCGGGACGGCTGGTGGTCCGGCGAGGCGCCGGGGGGCGACTACGCCTTCCGCCTCGACGGCGGCCCGCCGCTGCCCGATCCGCGCTCGCCCCGGCAGCCGTACGGCCCGGACGGCCCGAGCCGGGCGGTGGACCACGCCGCCTTCCGCTGGTCGCAGTCCGGCTGGCGCGGCCGCCCGCTGCCCGGCTCGGTGCTCTACGAGCTGCACATCGGCACCTTCACGGCCCGCGGCACCTTCGACGCCGCCGCGGAACACCTGGACCACCTGGTCGAGCTGGGCGTGGACTTCGTCGAACTGATGCCGGTCTGCCCGTTCCCCGGCCGGCACGGCTGGGGCTACGACGGCGTCTCGCTGTGGGCCGTCCACGAGCCGTACGGCGGCCCCGAGGGGCTCAAGCGCTTCGTGGACGCCGCGCACCGCAAGGGCCTCGGCGTGGTGCTGGACGTGGTGCACAACCACCTGGGCCCCTCCGGCAACCACCTGCCCGCCTTCGGGCCGTACTTCACCGACCGGCACCACACCCCGTGGGGCTCGGCGGTGAACCTGGACGCCCCGGGTTCGGACGAGGTGCGCCGCTACCTGATCGACAGCGCGCTGACCTGGCTGCGCGACTACCGGATCGACGGCCTGCGGCTGGACGCGGTGCACGCCCTCGCGGACGACCGGGCGGTGCACTTCCTGGAGGAACTCTCCTGCGAGGTCGACAAACTGGCGGTGGCCGTCAACCGGCCGCTGTTCCTGGTCGCCGAGTCCGACATCAACACCCCGCGCACCACCGCCGCCCGCGAGGCCGGCGGCCACGGCCTCACCGCGCAGTGGAGCGACGACTTCCACCACGCCCTGCACTGCGCACTCACCGGCGAATCCCAGGGCTACTACGGGGACTTCGCGCGCGAGCCGCTCGCCGCCGTCGCCAGGACGCTGACCCGCGGGTTCTTCCACGACGGCACCTGGTCCTCCTTCCGGGGCCGCCACCACGGCCGGCCGTTCCCCCCGGACGGGGGCCACCGGCTGCTCGGCTACCTGCAGACCCACGACCAGATCGGCAACCGGGCCCTCGGGGACCGCGTCTCCGCCACGCTGTCCGCCGGCCGGCTCGCCTGCGGCGCCGCGCTGGTGCTCACCTCGCCCTTCACCCCGATGCTGTTCATGGGCGAGGAGTGGGGCGCCGCCACCCCCTGGCAGTACTTCACCGACCACACCGACCCGGAGCTGGCGGAGGCCGTACGGCAGGGCCGGCGGCGGGAGTTCGCCGAACACGGCTGGGCCGCCGAGGCCGTCCCGGACCCCCAGGAGCCGGCCACCGTGCTGCGCTCGGTGCTCGACTGGACGGAGCCGCAGCGCGAGCCGCATGCCGAACTCCTCGCCTGGTACCGCACCTTGATCCGGTTGCGGCGCGAGCGGCCGGAGCTGTCGGACCCGATCCTGGGCGCGGTGCGGGTCGCGTTCGAGGAGGAGGCGGGCTGGCTGGTCGTGCACCGGGGGCCGTACCGGGTGGCGGTCAACCTCGGGCCGGCCGAGGCCGCGCTGCCGCTGGAGGCCGCCGGCCGGGAGGTGGTGGCCGCCTTCGGGGCGGCGGCGCTGGAGGGCACGGCGCTGCGGCTGGCACCGGACGCGGTGGCGATCGTACTGGTCTGACCGGTCCGCGCCCGGCCGGCCCGTCGCAGGTCTTCCGGGCTTGCCGGGCGGTCCTCCAGGCCCACCGGGCCCACCCGGCCTACCAGAGGAAGGTGCCGATCCGCTCCCGCAGCGCGGGAGCGTCCAGGCCGTAGGCGGTCAGGTGCTCCGCCATCGAGCCGTAGTGCCGGTGCTCCTCGCGCGGCACGCCCAGGGCCAGCACCCGGTGCGGGCGGTCGGCCAGCGCCGCGTGCACCTCGTTCGCCGACGTACCGGCCAGGTACGGCTCCACCAGCACCACGTCCGCCCGCTCGCCCACCGCGGCGCGCAGCCCGGCGGCGTCGAAGGGGCGCACCGTCGCCGCGTAGAGCACGGTGGCGTCCAGACCCTCGGTCGCGGCCAGCACCGCGTCCAGCATCGGGCCGACGGCCAGCACCACGCCGTGCGAGCCGGTCCGCACGGTGGTGAAGCGGCCCGGCTCGACCGCCGTCGGCTCGGCGTTCCGGTGGTCGGAGAGCCGGACGTAGACGTTGCGGTCGCCGTCCGCGACGGCGTGCTTCAGCAGTTGCTCGGCCTCGTCCGGATGGCCGGGGACGTGCACCGTCCAGTCCGGCAGGGTGTCGAGCAGGGCGACGTCGCCCGGGGACATGTGGGTGCGGCCGGCCGCCGGATTGTCGTAGGAGCCGCCGGCGCTGACCAGGACGGCACCGACACCCTGGTGCACCAGGCTCAACTTGAGCTGCTCGAAGGGCCGTTCCACCAGGAAGCTGGCGAAGGTGTGGGCGATCGGGCGCATCCCGCTGAGCGCCAGGCCGCCGGCCGCGCCGATCAGCAGCTGCTCGCGGATGCCGACGTTGACCACCCGGTCTGGGTGGCGGTCCCGGGCCGGCTCGAAGGCGGCGGCGGTGATGTCGGCGAGGACGACGGCCAGCCGGGGGTCCTCGTCCAGCAGGCGGGTAATGACGGCGACGAAGCGCTCGCGCATGGTGTCCATCGGTAACTGCCTTTCGGTTTCGGGGTCTTGTCCCGGGAGGAGTGGTGCGGGTGCGCTCAGGAGTTCTTGGGCTCCACCCGGGCGATCACCACGTGCGGGCGGCCCGGGTGCTCGGCGGTGAAGGCGCGGTACAGGGCCTCGTGGTCGCGGCCGTCCACCGTCGCGGTGGACCAGCCCGCGGCCGCGAAGCGCTGGGCGATGCCGCCCTGCCAGCCGTGGGTGGCCGAGGAGTTGTCGATCACCACCGTGTGCAGCCGGTCGAGCCCGTACGCCCCGGCGAAGGCGACCGCCTCGTGGTTGGAGCCCTCGTCGAACTCCGCGTCACCGACCAGCACCCACACCGCCGGGTCGGTCAGCCCCTGCGCCCGCAGTCCGAGCGCGGTGCCGACGGCCAGCGGCAGGCCGTGGCCGAGCGAGCCGGAGGAGATCTCCACGCCGGGCAGCAGCATGCGGTCCGGGTGGTAGCCCAGCGGCGAGTCGTAGCCGCCGAAGCCGGGCAGCAGGGCGGGGTCGAGGAAGCCCTTGGCCGTCAGCACCGCGTAGTACGCCATCGGGCCGTGGCCCTTGGAGAGGAGGAAGCGGTCGCGGTCCTGCGCCTCGGCGGTCTCCGGGGTGACCCTCAGCACCCGGTCGTACAGCACCCAGAGCGCGTCCAGCGTGGAGGTCGCGGCCACGTCGTGCTTCTCGTCACCGGTCATCAGCGCCATCAGGGCCTGGAGGTCCTCGAAGCGGGCCCGGCCGGCGGCTTCCGTGCTCGTGTTCGTCGTCATGCCAGCGATCGTGCAACTTCAAGCGAACTTGAAGTCAAGCGGCTACACTCGGTCCCCATGACGGCGACATCCGACGACGCCCGCGCCGCCGGCCCGCGCTCGGGAGACCTCCTCACCATCGGCCAGCTGTCCGCCCGCAGCGGCCTCGCCCACTCCGCGCTGCGCTACTACGAGAGCCTCGGCCTGATCCAGGCCACCCGCACCAGCGGCGGCCAGCGCCGCTACGCCCGCAGCACGCTGCGCCGGATCGCCTTCGTGCGCGCCGCCCAGCGGGTCGGCCTCTCCCTGGACGAGGCCCGCGACGCCCTGGACGACCTGCCCGAACGCCCCGCCCCCAGCGGCTCCGAATGGGACCGGGTCGCCACCGCCTGGCAGGACCGGATCGACGAGCAGATCGCCGAGCTCGAACGGCTCAAGGCCAGGCTCACCGGCTGCATCGGCTGCGGCTGCCTCTCGCTGACCCGCTGCGGCCTCCACAACCCCGCCGACCGGCTCGCCCGCGTCGGCCCCGGCGCCCACTACCTGCGCAGCCACGACCCGGCCGCCGAACTCGACGGCGGCTGAAACGCCTTTGCCGCCGGGCCGTCCACCGCTTAGCCTGCCACCGTGCTGCCTGCGGTGGAGACGGACGAGCAGGGGGACGCGGTGGTCCCCGACGAGTCGGTGCTGCGCCCCGGCGCCGAGGCCCTGTGCGCGCGCCTCGGCTTCGGCGGGCTGCCCCTGGAGCGCTTCGCGGAGGGCTCCGTCCCGGTGTACGCGGTGGGTGACGACCACGTGCTCAAGCTCTTCCCGGCGACCGGCGCCGACGACGCCACCACCGAAGCCCGGGTGCTCGCCCACCTGGCGGGCGCCCTGCCGATCCCGACGCCGGAGGTGCGGGCCGCCGGCGAGGACGTCAACGGCTGGCGCTACGTGCTGATGTCGCGGCTGCACGGCGAAGGCCTCGCCCCCGCCTGGCCGCGCATCCCCCGCACCGACCGCGAGCGGATCGCCCGCGACTGCGGCCGGGCGCTCGCCGCGCTGCACGCCCTCGACGCCGCACCGCTCGCCGACGTCCTCGGCCCCGGAGACTGGCCGGCCTTCCTCGCCCGGCAGCGGGCGCAGGCCATCGTCCGCCAGCGCGGGCGCGGACTGTCCGAGGACTGGCTGGAGCAGATCCCCGACTTCCTCGCCGCCGCGCCGCTCCCCCGCACCGGACAGGGCTCCCTGCTGCACACCGAGTTCATGCGCGAGCACCTGATCACCGACCCGGCCGGCGGGTGGCGCCTGACCGGTCTGATCGACTTCGAACCCGCCATGATCGGCGACCCGGCCTACGACCTGGTGGCCGTCGGCCTGTTCACCACCCGCGCCGACCCGCAGCTGCTCGGGCACCTGCTGACCGCCTACGGCCGCGCCTTCGAACCGCAGCTGCTGATGGCGTACACCCTCCTCCACGTGTACAGCGACCTGCCGTGGTACCTACGGGAGTTGGAGCCCTCGGCGAGGACGCTGGACGCCCTCGCCGAGGAGTGGTTCGGGGTCTGCGGACCCTAGGCCGTGTCTCGTAATTGATCTTGGTGGGGGCTATTGCTCCTCGGCTCGCAGCCACAGGATCAGCGAAGCGAGGACGACGCCAGCCCGGTAGCGCTTGGCCAGCTTGTCGAACCTGGTGGCCACGGCCCGGAATTGCTTCAGCCTGGCGAAGCAGCGCTCAACGACGTTCCGCCCTTTGTAGGCGGTCTTGTCGAAGGCCGGCGGCCGCCCGCCGCGGCTTGCGCGACGGGCGCGGCCGGCGATCTGGTCCCGGCGTTCGGGAATGGTCGCCCTGATCCGCCGGCGCCGC
>NZ_JBEPAK010000140.1:0-18965 GCF_040298565.1 Kitasatospora sp. NPDC001539
GGGCCCCTCGGGCCCAGCGGTGTGCCGGCGTCAGGCGCCGCGCAGCACGGCGCCGGTGCGGCTGACGGCCTCGGCGACGGCCGCCTCGCGGGCGGCGGTGGCCTCGTCGGCGGTCAGCGTGCGGTCGGTGGCGCGGAAGCGCAGCGCGTAGGCCAGCGACTTCTTGCCCTCGCCGATCTGCTCGCCGGTGAACACGTCGAACAGCCGGATGGCCTCCAGCAGTTCGCCCGCGCCCGCGCGCAGCGCGGCCTCCACCTCGGCGGCCGGGACGGCGGCGTCGACCACCAGCGCGACGTCCTGGGTGGCCACCGGGAACCCGGAGACCACCGGGCCCTCGACCTTGCGGACGCCGTCCGCGGTCAACAGGTCGACGTCGAGCTCCATGGCCGCGGTGCGGGCCGGCAGCCCGAGCGCCTTGACCACCCGCGGGTGCAGCTCGCCCGCGTGCCCGACCACCCGGTCGGTGCCGGCCACGACCAGGGCCGCGCAGCGGCCCGGGTGCCAGGGTGCGCGCTGGTCCTGGCGGACGGTCAGCTCCACGCCGGCCGCGCGGGCCACCGTACGGGCGGCCTCGACCGCGTCCGCCCAGGAGGCCTGGGCGCCCTTGCCCCACCAGCCGGAGGGCAGCCGCTCACCCGCGAGGGCGACGGCGACCCGGCGCGGCTGGTCCGGCAGCGCGGCGTCCAGCGCGGCCAGCTCCTCGTCGCTGGGCCGGTGGTCGACGGCCGGGCGCGGGGCCACGGTCAGCTCGTCCTTGGGCAGGAAGACGGTGCCGGTCTCGAAGACCGCCAGGTCGGTGTTGCCCCGGCCGACGTTGCGCCGCAGCGCGCCGAGCAGGCCCGGCAGCAGCGTGGTGCGCAGCGCCGGCTCCTCGTCGTTGAGCGGGTTGACCAGCTTCACCGTGCGGCGGCGCCGGTCGTCCGGCTCCAGGCCGAGCGCCTCGAAGGCGGCCTCGGCGAGGAACGGGTAGTTGTTGACCTCGACGTAGCCCGCTCCGGCCAGCGCCACGCCGATCCGGCGGTGGACCCGCTGCGCCTCGGTCAGGCCCTTGCCCGGCGGCACGTTGGGCATCCGGGCGGGGACGTTGTCGTAGCCCTCCAGCCGGATGACCTCCTCGGCGAGGTCGTACGGGTCGGTGAGGTCGGGCCGCCAGGTGGGCGGGGTGACCTCGAGGACGTCGGCGCCCGAGACGGAGCAGCCGATCTCCTGGAGGCGCCGGGTGACGGTCTCGCGACCGTACTCGGTGCCGGCGACCCGGTCGGGCAGGTCGGCGGCGATGGTGATGGTGCGCACCGGGTGCGGGGCGGCGATGTCGGTGACCCCGGCCTCGGCGGTGCCGCCGGCGATCAGCACCAGCAGGTCGACGGCGCGCTGCGCGGCGGCGCGGGCGGCCTCCGGGTCGACGCCGCGCTCGAAGCGCTTGGACGCCTCGGAGGGCAGCTTGTGCCGCTTGGCGGTGCGGGCGATGGACACCGGGTCGAAGTGCGCCGCCTCGATGATCACCTCGGTGGTGCCCGGGCCCGCGGCCGGGTCGAGGATCTCGGTGGAGGCGCCGCCCATGACGCCGGCCAGCCCGATCGGGCCGCTGTTGTCGCAGATCAGCAGGTCCTCGGCGGCGAGCTTGCGCTCCACGCCGTCCAGGGTGGTGAGGGTCTCGCCCTGCTCCGCCCGGCGGACCGTGATCGGGCCGTCCACGCGCTGCTTGTCGTAGGCGTGCAGCGGCTGGCCGACCTCGAGCATCACGTAGTTGGTGATGTCGACGGCCAGCGAGATCGGACGGATGCCCGCCTTCTGCAGGCGGCGCTGCAGCCAGATCGGGGACTTCGCGTTCGGGTCGACGCCGACGACCGTCCGGGCCACGAAGCGGTCGCAGCCGGCCTGGTCGTTGACCTTGACCAGGTAGCCGAAGGAGTTGGCCGGCGGCACGTCGAGCAGTGCCGGGTCGGCCAGCGGCAGCCCGTACGCGGTGGCGGCCTCACGGGCCACGCCGCGCATGGACAGGCAGTAGCCGCGGTCCGGGGTGACGGCGATGTCCAGCACCTCGTCGACCAGCTGGAGCAGCTCGATGGCGTCGGTGCCGGGCTCGTACTCGGGCGGGAGCACGATGATGCCGTTGTGGTCGTCGCCCATGCCCAGCTCGCGGGCGGAGCAGATCATGCCGGCCGAGGTGTGGCCGTAGGTCTTGCGGGCCGAGATCGGGAACGGGCCGGGCAGCACCGCGCCCGGGAGCACGACCACGACCTTGTCGCCGACGGCGAAGTTGGTCGCGCCGCAGACGATCTCCTGCGGCTCACCGGTGCCGTTGGCGTCGCCGACGTTGACGAAGCAGTGCCGGATCGGCTTCTTGAAGCCGGACAGCTCCTCGATGGAGAGCACCTCGCCGACCACCAGGGGGCCCTTGAGGTCGGCGCCGAGCTGCTCGACGGTCTCGACCTCCAGGCCGGCCCGGACCAGGCGCTCGGCCACGTCACGGCCGGTCTCGCCGGCCGGCAGATCGACGTACTCGCGCAGCCAGGAAAGCGGGACGCGCATCAGATCTCCATCCCGAACGGGAGGGTGAAGCGCACGTCACCCTCGACCATGTCGCGCATGTCCGCGACGTTGTGACGATTCATCAGGATCCGCTCCAGGCCCAGGCCGAAGGCGAACCCGCTGTAGCGGTTCGGGTCCACGCCGCAGGCGACCAGCACCCGCGGGTTGACGACGCCGCAGCCGCCGAGCTCGATCCAGCCCTCGGAGGAGCAGGTGCGGCACGGGCGGTCCGGGTTGCCGACGCTCTCGCCGCGGCACACGAAGCACTGCAGGTCGATCTCGGCGCTCGGCTCGGTGAACGGGAAGTACGACGGGCGCCAGCGCAGCTCCAGGCCGCCGCCGATCAGCTTCTCGACCAGCACCTCGATGGTGCCCTTGAGGTCGGCGAAGGTGATGCCCTCGTCGACGGCGAGGCCCTCGACCTGGCGGAACACCGGGGTGTGGGTAGCGTCCAGCTCGTCGGTCCGGTAGACCCGGCCGGGGCTGATCGCGTACAGCGGGGGCTCGCGGTCGAGCATGGTGCGGATCTGCACCGGGGAGGTCTGGGTGCGCAGCACGACGCCGGAGTCGGCGGAGCCGTCCGGGGCCTGGACCCAGAACGTGTCCTGCATCGAGCGGGCCGGGTGGTCCTCGTGCAGGTTGAGGGCGTCGAAGTTGAGCCACTCCGCCTCGACCTCGGGGCCCTCGGCGACCTGGTAGCCCATCGCGACGAAGGTGTCCTCGATGCGCTCGGCCAGCGTGGTCAGCGGGTGCCGGGCGCCGCGCGGGGTGCGGTCGTACGGCAGCGTGACGTCCACCGCCTCCTCGACCAGCACGCGGGCGTCCCGCTCCGCCTCCAGCTCGGCCTGCCGCTTGGCGAGCGCCTGGTTGACGGCGCCGCGGGCCTGGCCGATCAGCTTGCCGGCGGCTGCCTTGGCGTGCGGCGGAAGGGCGCCGATCTCGCGGTTGGCGAGCGAGAGCGCGGAGCGGTCGCCGGTGTGGGCGACCTTGGCCTGCTTCAGCTCGTCCAGGGTGCCGGCGGCGGCGAAGGCGGCGATCGCCTCGTCCCGCGCCTGCTCCACCACCTCGGGCTTGAGGGCCTCGACCTCGACCGGGTCGTACGACTTGTTGGGTGCCGACATCTCTATCTTTCCCGTGCTCCTGCTCGTCCGTGCTCAGGTGTGTGGGCTCGCCTTCGCGTCACGCCCGGCGGGGCCGGGGCGCGGGCACAGCCGATCTCCGTGTCAACGGGGAGAGGTGTCCGCGGCACAGCCGCACAGGGCGTTGCGCAACGCCAAAGGTCGAGTGTAGTCGCAGCGCGTAGCGCGGCTGCCGTCAAGCCCGTCCGGGACCGACTTCCAGCAGGCCCTGCTGGTGGCTCGTGCTCCGTCAGAGCATGAAGTCGGGCACCCCGGCGGGCAGGATAAATCGGAACCGGGCGCCGCCGCCGGGCGCGCGGTCGACCCTGATCGAGCCGCCGTGGGCCTCCACGATGCCCTTGACGATGTAGAGGCCCAGGCCGGTGCCACCGCGCTTGGAGCCCCGCCAGAAGCGGGTGAAGACGCGCGGCATCGACTCCTCGGGGATGCCGCTTCCTTCGTCGCTCACGGTGACCGCTGTGCCTTCCACGATGCGGGGCGGGGTGCCGGAGCGCTCCCAGACGGGCGCCTCGACGACCTCCTTGGCCGGTGCCACCTCGATCGTGACAGTTCCCTCGCCGTGGCGCACCGCGTTTTCCAGCAGGTTGGCCAGCACCTGGTCGACCTTGTCCGGATCGGCCCAGAGCACGGTCAGCGGCTCGCCGATCCGGACGTCGAACCGCTCCTCGGGGATGCCGGTGGCGACCTTCCGCTCGACGTGCCGGCGCACCGCGGCCGCGAGGTCCACCACCTGCTTGCGCAGCTCCAGCCGCCCGGAGTCGATCCGGGAGATGTCCAGCAGCTCGGCGATCAGCCGGGTGACCCGGTCGGCGTCGGCGTCCACCGTCTCGAGCATCAGGCGCTTCTGGCCGTCGGTGAACCGCTCCCACTTGGCCAGCAGGGTGGCGGTGAAGCCCTTGACGCTGGTCAGCGGGGAGCGCAGCTCGTGCGCGACGGTGGCGATCAGCTCGGCGTGGCTGCGCTCGGTGCGGCGCCGGGCCTCGGTGCCGCGCAGGGCGATCACCAGCCGCTGCAGCGGCCCGCACGGCGCGGCGCGGACGTACCGGGCGGAGACCAGCACCTCGCGGCCGCCGGGCAGCAGCAGGTTGCGCTCCGGCTGGCGGGTGCGGGTGGCCAGGCCGCCGTACGGGTCGGTCAGCTGCCACCAGCGGCGGCCGTCCAGGTCCTCCAGCGGCAGGGCGTCCTCCAGGGCGCTGCCGAGCGCGGCCTCCGGGAGCACGCCGGTGAGCCGGGCCGCGGCCCGGTTGAAGCAGACCACCCGGCCCAGCGCGTCGGCGACCACCAGGCCGTCCGGCAGGTCGTCCGGGTCGAGCTCTGGCCCGCTGCCGACCATGGGTTGCCTCCCCGATTACCCACCGTGCCGTTCCCCCCACCGAGGCAGACCATAGCGCCTCGCAGGCCCACGCAGTAGGGCTTGCAGCGTGGTGATCCGGGCGTGCCCCGGGGCGGGTGTCAGCTGTTCGAGCGGCAGCCGCCGGGCGAGCGCTGCGCCCGGGCCGAGGCGTACAGGCAGACGGCCGCCGCGGTGGCCAGGTTGAGGCTCTCGGCATGCCCGTGGATCGGGACGCGCACGACCTCGTCGGTGAGCGCGCGGGTCTCCTCCGGGAGCCCCCACGCCTCGTTGCCGAACACCCACGCGCCGGGGGCGCCCAGGGTGCCCTCGTCGAGCTCCTGGTCCAGGTCGCGGTCGCCCGCGCCGTCCGCGGCGAGCACCCGGATCCCGGCCTCGCGCAGCTTCCCGACCGCCTCCTCGACCGGCACGCCGACGGCCACCGGCAGGTGGAACAGGCTGCCGACGGAGGCCCGGACGGCCTTCGGGTTGTAGAGGTCCACCGAGGCGTCGGTGAGCACCACAGCGTCCGCGCCGGCCGCGTCGGCGGTGCGCAGCACCGTGCCGGCGTTCCCGGGATCGCGCACGTGGGCGAGGATCGCCACCAGCTTGGGCCGGGCTTCGAGCACCTCGGCGAACGGGGTGTCGATGAAGCGGCAGAGCGCCACGATGCCCTGCGGGGTCACCGTGTCGCAGAGCCCGGCGATCACCTCGTCGGTGGCGGTCAGCACCGGCAGCCCTTCGGCGAGGGCTGCGTCGACGATGTCGGCGTGCCGCTCGGCGGCCTCCAGGCCCACGTACACCTCGACCACCACGTGCTCGGCCGTCCCCGGGAGCCGGCCGAAGGCGACGGCCTCCCGCACGGCCTGCGGGCCCTCGGCCAGGAAGCGGCGCTCCTTGGTGCGCTGGTTGCGCTTGGCCAGCCGGCGGGCGGCGACGACGCGCGGCGAGCGCAGGGAGGTGAGCAGGGGGGTGTCGGTGCTCGGCATGGTCTCGTTCTCTGTGGCGGGGTGCGCTGCGTGCGGGACGGGGAACCGGGGCGGCGGCGCAGGCGGAAATGCGGAGGCGCGGGCGGGAAACGCAGAACCGGACCCGCAGGACAGCCTGCGGGTCCGGTCAGAGCTCAACCGATCTCGGAAGATCAGGCGGCGTCCGCGGCGGCCTTCGGGGCGTTCACGTCGGCCGGCAGCGCCTTCTGGGCGACCTCGACCAGGGAGGCGAACGCACCCGGGTCGTTGACGGCCAGGTCGGCCAGCATCTTGCGGTCGATCTCGACGCTGGCGGCCTTCAGGCCCTGCACGAAGCGGTTGTAGGTGATGCCGTTGGCACGGGCCGCAGCGTTGATGCGCTGGATCCACAGCTGACGGAAGTCGCCCTTGCGCTTCTTGCGGTCGTTGAAGTTGTAGACCAGCGAGTGGGTGACCTGCTCCTTGGCCTTGCGGTACAGGCGCGAGCGCTGGCCGCGGTAGCCGCTGGCGCGCTCCAGGATGACCCGGCGCTTCTTGTGGGCGTTGACTGCCCGCTTGACGCGTGCCACTTGATTACTCCTTGGGTTGGACCACGGACTACTTCACGTGGTCCGTCATTCGAATGGGTCGGGAAGGATCAGCTGCCCGCGCCGGCTCGCGCCGGGCGGGAGGGCGATCACTTGCCGAGAAGCTTCTTGATCTTCTTGGCGTCAGCGGGGGCCATCTCGACGGTCCCGGCCAGCTTGCGGGTCAGCGTCGAGGGCTTGTGCTCCAGGAGGTGGCGGCGACCGGCGCGCTCGCGCAGCACCTTGCCAGAGCCACTGATCTTGAAGCGCTTGCTGGCGCCACTGTGCGTCTTCTGCTTCGGCATTTCGCCGTATCTCCTCGTCGGTCCCGTCCACACCCGCGCGACCTGGGCCGCGCGGGCGTGAACTGGATGGATCTTCGTGACCGGGCGGGACGCCCTGTCACTCGGGGGCCGAACCCCGGACTGCCGTGAGCCTCGCGGCTCAGGCGCCCTGGGGGGCGGCCGGCTGCTCGGCCGGAGCCTCGGCCTCGGGGGCCTGGGCCTCGGCCGGGGCGTCCTGCACCTCGGTCGCGGCGTCCTCGTCCGCGGCGGCGGCGTCGGAGCCGGAGGTCCGGCCCTGCCGCTCGGCCTTGCGGGCGTCCGCGAGGGCGCGGGCCTCGGCCATCGCCTCGGTCTTCTTCTTGTGCGGGCCAAGAACCATGATCATGTTTCGGCCGTCCTGCTTCGGCGAGGACTCGACGAAGCCCAGGTCCTGGACGTCGTCGGCGAGCCGCTGCAGCAGACGGAAGCCCAGCTCGGGGCGGGACTGCTCACGACCGCGGAACATGATCGTGATCTTGACCTTGTCGCCCTGCTTGAGGAACCGGACGACGTGACCCTTCTTGGTGTCATAGTCGTGCGGGTCGATCTTCGGCCGGAGCTTCATCTCCTTGATGACCGTGTGCGCCTGGTTCTTGCGCGCCTCACGGGCCTTCATGGCCGACTCGTACTTGAACTTGCCGTAGTCCATGAGCTTGCACACCGGCGGCCGGGCGGTCGCCGCGACCTCGACCAGGTCGAGGTCGTACTCCTGCGCGAGCTCCAGCGCCTTGGCAAGCGGCACGATGCCGACCTGCTCGCCGCTGGGACCGACGAGTCGCACCTCCGGAACGCGAATCCGGTCGTTGATGCGGGGCTCGGTGCTGATGGGGCCTCCTCGGTTGCACCTTCTGCGATGCGGCCGTCGGACGGCGGTCGCACGTAGTGGACTCGACCACTGGGCGGGGCTTCATTCGAGCTGCGCTGCCCGGCGCCTTCCGGCACCTGCACCGCGACACGAAAAAAGCCCCGCTCGGTACAAGCGGGGCTCCACACAACCGGGGGCTGCGCCCGGTGAGGGGCGCTGCGGGCGACTCGGCGCCGTGGCGCCCGTCGCGGACCGGACCCGTCGACCGCGAGGCCGATCAGGTGGGAGACTTTCGCGGTTGCCCTCTCGGGCCTCCTTGCAGTGGAGCCTCCACTTGCTGGCCGGGGGCCCATGCGGGATCCCGGCCGGTCAGTCTCGAAGCATACAGCGCCGGGAGGTCGAACGCTATTCCGCCCCGCCCCGGCGCCCGCTCCGCGCGTCACGGGGCCCCGCCACGGTGCCCGCTCCGTACGTGACGGGCCCCTTGTACGCTCCACCTGTACCCACTCGGCACGAAGGAACGAGCCCCCCTTGAGCAGCGAGCCCACTCAGCACCCCGGCGCGGACGACGACGCGATCGGCTTCGACGACCTCACCCGCGACATCGCCGAGGTCCCGGCCGTCGAGGTGATCACCACCGTCGCCGTCCACCTGATGAGCGCGGCCGCGGTCAAGTGCGGCCTCGCCGAGGGCGGCGAGAAGGACAAGGACCTGGACGAGGCCCGCAAGCTGATCACCGCGCTCGCCGGGCTGGTCACCGCCGGTGCCCCGGAGATCAGCAACTTCCACGCGGCCCCGCTGCGGGACGGCCTGCGCTCGCTCCAGCTGGCCTTCCGCGAGGCCTCGCTCGTCCCGGACGCGCCGGGCGCGGGGCCGGGCGAGAAGTTCACCGGGCCCGTCTACTCCTGAGACCGGTCCGAAGGGCCGCCCCCCGGTGGGCGGCCCTTTCGCTGGGCACCTCGGTTCTACCGCCGGTACAGCGCCTCCCCCGGCAGTTGCGCGCTCGCCGGGAGCACCGCGAGGTCCAGCCCGCGGTCCAGCCGCACCCGCAGCACCGGGTCCCCCGCCACCGCCCGGCCGAGGCGCTGCGCGGCCGCCTGCAGGCCCGTCCGGTCCAGCGCCGGGTCGAACACCACGGCGAGCACCCCGTCCGAGTCCTCCGAGGGCGCCAGCAGCCCGCTGACCACCTGCGGCTCGGCCGCCAGTAGCGCCCGGACCGCCTCGCGCACCTCCGGGTCCGCCACCGGCGGCAGGTACGGGCGGTTCTCCGCGAGCGCCCGCAGCCGGGCACCGGTCAGCAGGAAGGGCACCGGCCCGGCGGGGTCGACCAGCAGGGTGTCGGCGCGCTCCGAGAAGGCCACCATGGCGGCCTGCGGGGCGGCCGTCGGCGCCGGGCGGGCGTCGGCGCGCCAGCGGGCGAGCGTCTCCAGCGAGGTGAAGGCCGGCAGCGCCCGGCGCCCGTCCGGGGCCTCCAGCACCGGGACGGCCATGTCGCTGCTCTTGTCGTGCCGGTGTCCGTGCTCGTCCACCTCGACCTCGCCGAGCAGGGCCACGATCGGGACCATCAAGCGGGTCGGGGTCAGCGCCGCCAGCACCTCGGGCTCGGCCGTGCGGTCCTGCGACCAGCGGGCGAGGGCCGCGGTCAGCGCCGGGTCCGCCGTGCCGTCGTCGTCGGAGAAGCCGGGATTCGGGATGCTCTTGCCGACGAACGCCGGGTTGGGGAAGTCTTCGCGGTCCACCCGGCCGACCCTATGCCACCGCGGGCCCGCGGCCGCATTCCGCTGCACGGCCCCGGCGCCCGGCCGCGCTCCCGGGCGGTGAAGCCGGAGACCAGCGCCCTCACCCCCGCGGCACCCGACCGCGCTCCGCGCCCCGGCCCGCGCGGTTCCGGTGCGCCCGCACCCCTACCCACCGGTAGCGCGCTGTGGCACCCTGCGGCCATGGTGATGCTCGACGCTCCCGCTCCCGCCCCGGTCTCCGACCGCCACCGGTACGACCGGGCCACCGCCCACCTGGACGGGCCGGTGGCCGTGGTGGACCTCGCCGCCTTCGACGCCAACGCCGCCGACCTGGTGCGCCGGGCCGGCGGGAAGCCGATCCGGGTCGCCAGCAAGTCGCTGCGCTGCCGGGCCCTGCTGGAACGGGCGCTGGCCGTGGACGGGTTCCTCGGGGTGATGACCTTCACCCTCGACGAGTCGCTCTGGCTGGCCCGCACCGGCGTGCGCGACATCCTGCTCGCCTACCCCTCCGCCGACCGGGACGGCTACGCCGAGCTGACCGCCGACCCGGAGCTGGCCCGCGGGATCACCGTCGTGCTGGACGACCCGGCCCAGCTGGACCTGATCGACAAGGCCCGCTCCGGCGACGCCGAGGTGCGGGTCTGCCTGGAACTCGACACCGCCCTGCACCTGCTCGGCGGGCGGGTCCGGGTGGGCGCGCGGCGCTCACCCCTGCGCACCCCGGAGGACCTCGGCGCCTTCGCCGAGCTCGTCCAGCGCCGCCCGGGCTTCCGGGTGGTCGGACTGATGGCGTACGAGGGGCACATCGCCGGGGTGGGGGACCGGGTGCCGGGCCGGCCGGTGCGCTCCCGGCTGATCCGGCTGATGCAGGACCGGGCCCGGGCGGAGCTGGTCGAGCGGCGCGCGGCGGTGGTCCGCCGGCTGCGGCAGGTCGCCGAGCTGGAGTTCGTGAACGGCGGGGGCACCGGCAGCGTGGAGTCCACCGCGGCCGAGCGGGCCGTCACCGAGGTGGCGGCCGGATCGGGGCTGTACCAGCCGCAGCTGTTCGACAACTACCGCGCCTTCCGGGGCCGTCCGGCCGCGCTGTTCGGCCAGCCGGTGGTGCGCCGCCCGGGGGTCGGCGTGGTGACGGTGCTCGGCGGGGGCTACCCGGCGTCCGGCGCGGCCGGCCCGGACCGCTCGCCGGTGCCGTACCTGCCGCCGGGGCTGCGTTACGACCCGATGGAGGGCGCGGGCGAGGTGCAGACCCCACTGCTCGGCTCCGCGGCGGACGACCTGCTGATCGGCGACCGGGTCTGGTTCCGGCACGCGAAGGCGGGCGAACTGTGCGAGCGCTTCGCGGAGTTGCACCTGATCGAGGGGGACCGGATCGTCCGGACGGTGCCGACCTACCGGGGCGAGGGGAAGACCTTCCTCTGACCGGTTCCGGGCCTCCGGGCGCCGGCCGGTCTTTCGGCAGCCTTAAGCGGGCCCGAGGGGACACCTAATTCCGGTGTCCTCTCGGGCCTTTGCGCTGCCCGGCGCCCTACGATCCGTCAACGAGCGTGTCACGCACGGCTATTGCCATCTGGTCCAGACCAATCCTACGCTCTGGCCGGGGCCCGCGGTCCGGGCCGGCGGTCCCCGGACGGGCAGGCGTGTCCGCTCTCCCCCACACCCGCCCGGAACGACGGCCGAGGAGCCCCACCCCATGTCCATCAAGCACAGTGTCCTGTCCGCCGGCGTGGTCGGTGCCGCGGTGCTCGCGGTGGCCGCGACCACCGCCGGCACCGCCCACGCCCACGGCACGATGACCAACCCCGTCAGCCGGATCGCCGCCTGCTACGCCGAGGGCCCCGAGCACCCGGTCTCCCAGGTCTGCAAGGACCTCGTCGCCGCGAGCGGCACCCAGCCGCTGTACGACTGGAACGAGGTCAACATCGCGAACGCGGCCGGCAACCACCAGGCCCTGATCCCGGACGGGAAGCTCTGCTCCGCCAACCGCGACAAGTACGCGGCGCTGGACTGGCCGCGCACCGACTGGCCGGCCACCCCGGTCAGCGCGGGCGCCTTCGCCTTCCAGTTCCGCACCACCGCACCGCACGTCGGCACCCAGACCGTCTACATCACCAAGGCGGGGTACGACCCGACCAAGCCGCTGAAGTGGTCGGACCTCGACCCGACTCCGGTGGCCCGGGTGCAGGTCGACCGCACCGCCGCCAACGGCTACTACACCTACTCCGGCACCCTGCCGCAGCGCACCGGGCGCCAACTGCTCTACATGATCTGGCAGCGCAGTGACAGCCCCGAGGCGTTCTACAGCTGCTCGGACGTCGACTTCGGCACGCCCAAGGCCGCCGGGGCCCCGGCCGTCTCCTCGCTCGCCGCCCCGGCCGCGCCCAGCGACGCGCAGATCGCCGCCGACGCGCCCAGGTCCACGGTCGCCCACCACGGCCACGGCGGTGACCCGAACGCCCCCGCCGGCCAGCCGCTGCCGACCACCTCGGCGGCCGTGGCCGGCACCTCGGCCACCGGTCCGCTGCTGCTGGCCGGCGCCGCGGCGCTCGGCGTCGGCTGGGCGGGCATGGTGCTCCGGCGCCGTCGCGTCGAGGCTGTTCGACGCGACTCCTGACGCCGGAAGCGGGGCCGGGCCGGTCCACCCCCGTCCGGTCCGGTCCCGTGGCCGCGTCGACGCGAGGGGCCGAACGACGGCGGCCCACCCGGGAGGGGGTGCTCCCGGGTGGGCCGCTCGCGGCGTGAGGAGCGGGGGCTCAGGTGGTCTCGGTCCCCGAACCGTCGGGGCTGCCCGCGCCGCCCGAGCCGCCGGTGCCGCCCGAGCCGCCGCCCGGCATCCCCGGGAGGCCGGGGATGCCGGGGACGGTCGGCAGCTTGCCCTTGTAGTCGGCGATGCCCTTGACGATGGTGTCCATCACGGCGACGTCCGGCGCCTTGTCGGCGATGTCGAAGCCGAAGTGCACCGAGACCAGCGACTTGCCGTCCGAGGACGGGAAGACCACGGTCTGCACGTAGCCGCTGTTGCCCTTCGCCGCGTTCACCTTCCAGCGGACCAGGTAGCCGTCCTGCCCGTCGACCTTGACGGCCTCGGACTTGAGCTCCTGGTGCCCGGTGCTGTCCCCGTACGCCTCCTTGGCGGCCTTCTCGATGTCCGCCTTGGCCGCCGCCTGGACGTCGGTGCCGCCGCCGTCGATCCGGCCGGTGGTCACCCCGCCGAGGGTGCACTGGCCGGTGCCGTCCGGGCAGGTGTACGAGCCGATGGTGATCGCCGCGTAGCCGTCGGGGGTCTGGTCGGCCTGCCAGCCGGCGGGGACGGGCAGGGTGAGCTTGTTCACCAGGTCGAGCGCCTTGCCGGCGCCCGGCCGGGACTTGCCGCCGCCGTTGCCCCCGCCTCCGCTGCCGCCGTTGCCATTGCCATTGCCACTGCCGCCGCCGAAGCCGGGAAGGCCGCCGAACGGGCCGCCGCCGTCGGGCGCCGGCAGCTGCCGGGCGCTGCGCTGGCTGCGGTCCTTGCCGTGGCCGTCCATCGCCAGGTAGGTGATGCCCGAGCCGGCTCCCAGACCGAGCAGGGCGGCGACGGCCGTCGCCACCACCAGCCTGGAGGGCTTGCGCCAGGCCCGGCGCGGCGCCTTCGCGGGCTCACCGACGGCACCGTAGGCGGTGCCGAAGGGCGGAGGCTCCGGGTAGCGGACCGTCGGGCCGCCCTCC
Source organism: Kitasatospora sp. NPDC001539 (assembly GCF_040298565.1). Taxonomy (NCBI): domain Bacteria; kingdom Bacillati; phylum Actinomycetota; class Actinomycetes; order Kitasatosporales; family Streptomycetaceae; genus Kitasatospora; species Kitasatospora sp. NPDC001539. The sequence goes on from NZ_JBEPAK010000140.1 coordinate 13,105, forward strand.
AGGACCTCGCCCTCCAGCACCGTGGGCCGCTCGGCCGCGCCCGGCCCCGGAGCCGCGGCGGCCGGGGCCTCCGGCTGCGGCGCGTCCGAGGGTGCGGGCCGGGTGTCGGCCGTCCAGCCCCTGCCGTCCCACCACCGCTGCGGTCTCGGGTCGCTGGTGGTGTCCTTCGGGTCCGGGTACCACCCGGCTGGAATCTGCTCGCTCACACCAGAGAATGTAAAGGCAGCCGGATAAACGCGAAATCAGCGCAGCCGCGAATTCCCGCGGTTTTCGATGAGATTACGGTGAGAAGCACCGGCGGCCCCGGCGCCCGGGCTGCCCGTGGGTTCCGGCACCTCCCGCACTTCCCGCCGGTCCTACAGCGGCGTGACGTACGCCCCGGAGATGCCGCCGTCCACCAGGAACTCGCTCGCGGTGATGAACGAGGAGTCGTCGCTCGCCAGGAAGGCCACCGCGGCGGCGATCTCCTCGGCCCGGGCGAAGCGGCCGAGTGGGATGTGCACCAGCCGGCGGGCCGCCCGTTCCGGATCCCGGGCGAACAGCTCGCGCAGCAGCGGGGTGTCCACCGGCCCGGGCGAGAGCGCGTTCACCCGGATCCCCTCCCGGGCGAACTGCACGCCCAGCTCGCGGGACATCGCCAGCACCCCGCCCTTGGAGGCGGTGTACGAGATCTGCGAGGTCGCCGCGCCCATCCGGGCCACGAAGCTCGCGGTGTTGATGATCGAACCCCGCCCGTGCCGGCGCATGTACGGCAGCGCGGCCCTGCAGCACAGGTAGACCGAGGTCAGGTTGACCTCCTGGACCCTGCGCCAGGCGTCCAGGCCGGTGGTCAGGATCGAGTCGTCCTCCGGCGGCGAGATGCCCGCGTTGTTGAAGGCGACGTCCACACTGCCGTAGGTCTCGTACGCCTCGTCGAACAGCGCCTCGACCATGTACGGGTCGGTGACGTCGGTGTGCACGAACAGCCCGCCGACCTCCCTGGCGGCCGCCCGCCCGGTCTCCTCGTCCAGGTCCGCGCAGACCACCCTCGCGCCCTCGGAGGCGAGCCGGCGCGCGGCCGCCAGCCCGATGCCGCTGCCCGCGCCGGTGACCACGGCGGTGCGGCCGGCCAGGCGGCGGCAGACCGCCTCGTCCTTCCCGGGCTTCTCGGTCATCGGGTGCTGCTCCTCGCTGTGGACGCGGACACGGACGTGTGCCTGGACTTCTCGTTCTCGGTGGCGCGGCGCGGCGCGTGCGGCCGAGCGCTCACATCCGTTCGAAGGACCGGTAGCGCTCCCAGTCGGTGACGGCCCCGTCGTAGGCGGCCTGCTCGACCCGGGCCATGTTCAGGTAGTGCTCGACCACGTCGTCGCCGAAGGCCTCCCGGGCCAGTTCGCTCTCGGCCCACAGCCCCGCCGCCTCGCGCAGGGATCCGGGCACCCGGGCGTACTCCTCCACCGCGTAGGCGTTGCCCAGGCAGGGCGCGGGCAGGTCCAGCTTGCGCTGGAGGCCGTGCAGGCCGGCCGCGATCATCCCGGCCACCGCGAGGTACGGGTTGACGTCGCCGCCGGGCACCCGGTTCTCCATCCGCAGTCCCGGGCCGTGGCCGACCACCCGGTAGGCGCAGGTGCGGTTGTCCCGGCCCCAGGCGACGGCGGTCGGGGCGAAGGAGCCGGGGCGGTAGCGCTTGTAGGAGTTGATGTTGGGCGCGTACAGCAGGCTGAACTCCCGCAGGGCGACGAGCTGACCGGCCAGGAAGTGCCGCATGGTGTCGGTCATCCGGCCGTCCCGGTCGGCGAAGGCCGGGGCGCCCACCGCGTCGCGCAGCGACAGGTGGATGTGGCAGCTGTTGCCCTCGCGCTCGTCGTACTTGGCCATGAAGGTGAGGGCGCAGCCCTGCTGGGCGGCGATCTCCTTGGCTCCGGTCTTGTAGACGCTGTGCTGGTCGCAGGTGGTGAGGGCGTCGGCGTACCGGAAGGCGATCTCGTGCTGGCCGAGGTTGCACTCGCCCTTGGCGGACTCGACGGTCAGCCCGGCACCGGCCATCTCGTTGCGGATCCGGGACAGCAGCGGCTCGATCCGGGCGGTGCCCAGCATCGAGTAGTCCACGTTGTAGAGGTTGGCCGGGGTCAGGCCGCGGTAGCCGCCGAGCCAGGCCTGTTCGTAGGTGTCGCGGAAGACCAGGAACTCCAGTTCGGTGCCGATGTCGGCGGCCAGCCCGTACTCGGCGAGCCGGGCGATCTGCCGGCGCAGCAGCTGGCGCGGCGCGGCGTCCACCGGGTGCCCGCCGTGCCGGGCCAGGTCGGCGGTGACCTGCGCGGTGCCGGGCTGCCACGGCACGAGCCGCAGGGTGCCGAGGTCGGGGCGCATCGCGAAGTCGCCGTAGCCGGTGGCCCAGGACGAGAAGGCGTAGCCGTCCACGGTGTTCATGTCCACGTCCACGGCCAGCAGGTAGTCGCAGGCCTCGGCGCCCGTCTCGGCGACCTCGTCGAGGAAGAACCGGGCGGCGAACCGTTTGCCCTGCAGACGCCCCTGCATGTCGGTGAACGACAGCGCGACGGTGTGCACCTCGCCGGCGTCCACCAGGGTGCGCAGCTCGTCCAGGGTCAGCGGCGGCCGGGGCGGTGAGCCCGCGGCGGCGTTCTCGGGCATGACGGCACCCTCCTCCTCGATCACTCTTCGAGTTCAACCGGTCACAGCGAACCGTACGGCCTGCGGCTCACGGCGCGGAAGAGGGCGGGCAGGTGTGGCGCGCCGATATGCGTGGTTGACGAGGGATCAGACGGTACGGGAGGAGAATGCGCGCCATGGATCGCAGGCCTTTGATCGGTGTCAGCACCTACCTGGTGGACGCGAGTTGGAACGACTGGCGGGGACGCCGGGTCGCCCTCCTGCCGGAGCGGTACACGGCGTACGTCCAGAACTCCGGCGGCATCGCCGTGCTCCTGCCGCCCGACGCCCCCGAACGCGCCTCCGAGGTGCTCGCCCGGCTGGACGCCCTGGTCGTCGCCGGCGGCCCGGACATCGACCCGGCGTACTACGGCGAACCGGCGCACCCGCTGACGGCGGTGGACTCGCCGGAACGCGACGTCTGGGAGGTCGCGCTGCTCCGGGGGGCGATGGCGGCGGGGATGCCGGTGCTGGGGATCTGCCGGGGGATGCAGGTGCTCAACGTGGTCTGCGGCGGCACGCTGCTGCAGCACCTGCCGGACGTGCTGGACGTGGACGTGCACGCGGGCTCGCCCGGGGTCTACGGCGCCCACGTGGTGCGGCCGGTGCCCGGGACGCTGCTGGGCGGGCTGCTCCCGGAGACCGAACTCGAGGTGCCGTCCTTCCACCACCAGGCGGTGGGCCGGCTGGGGTCGGGCCTGCGGGTGAGCGCGCTCGCGCCGGACGGCACGGTGGAGGCGGTGGAGGGGCCGGGCTTCACGCTGGGCGTGCAGTGGCACCCGGAGCAGGGGGACGACCTGCGGGTGATGTCGGCGCTCGTCCGGGCCGCCACCGCGGCGGCGCTGGACGCGGTGGGCTGAGCGGCCGGGCCGGCGGCCGAACGCCTTCGGGCCGCGGCCACCGGGCGGCGCCGCCGAGCCGGGGCCGGGCGCCACCGCCTCGGCCGCCCGGCCGGTTCGAACGGCAACGACAACGGTCACCAGTACAGCCTTTGGATCTTTGTCGATTCTGCGGTTCACTTCGAGTGCGGGGCGATCGCGCCCCGCGATCGCACCCCGTGCGCCCGGAGAGGACGTCGATGGCCAGGCACGAGCATTCGCAAGATGATCATGCGCATGACCACCAGCACTCGCAGCGCCACGGGCACGATCAGGGGAAGGGCCACGCGCACGGCCACGGAGGCCACGGCGGCCACTCGCACGGCGTCGCCGCGGACGCCGACCGCCGCTGGCTGCTCAGCGCCCTCGCCCTGATCGTCGTCTTCATGGCCGGCGAGGTCGCCGTCGGCTTCGCCGCCCAGTCGCTGGCCCTGATCTCCGACGCGGCGCACATGCTGACCGACGCCGCCTCCATCGTGCTGGCACTGGTCGCGATGCGGCTCGCCGCCCGGCCCGCCCGCGGCGGCTACACCTACGGGCTCAAGCGCGCCGAGATCCTCTCCGCCCAGGCCAACGGCGTGACGCTGCTGGTGCTGTCCGCGTGGCTGGGCTACGAGGCGGTGTTCCGGCTGATCGAGCCGCCCGAGGTCACCGGCTCACTGGTGCTGATCACCGCGCTGGTCGGGATCGTCGTCAACCTCGCCGCCACCTGGTGCATGTCGAAGGCCAACCGCAGCTCGCTGAACGTCGAGGGCGCCTTCCAGCACGTGCTCACCGACCTGTACGCCTTCATCGCCACCGCCGTCGCCGGCCTGGTCGTGCTGACCACCGGCTTCGCCCGGGCCGACGCGATCGCCTCGCTGATCGTCGTCGTGCTGATGCTCAAGGCCGGCATCGGGCTGGTCCGCGACTCCGGCCGGATCTTCCTGGAGGCCGCCCCCGCCGGGATCGACCCGGACGCGGTGGCCGACCGGCTGGTCGCCGAACCGCTGGTCGAGGAGATCCACGACCTGCACATCTGGGAGATCACCTCCAACCAGCCGGCCCTGTCGGCGCACATCCTGGTCACCCCCGGCGGCGACTGCCACGCGGTCCGGCGCCAGCTCCAGCGCCGGCTGGCCGACGAGTACGGGATCACCCACAGCACCCTCCAGGTCGACCACGTCGGCGAGGACGAGGCGGGCGCACTGCTGCAGATCGCCGCCCCGGGCGACCCGACCGCCGAGCACTGCGCCGACGCCCACGGCCCGGTGCACCGCGCCGGACCGCACGAGCACTGAGAACCGGGTCTTCGTCAGCGCGGTGCGGCATGATCTGAGGCGTGACCGCACCGCGACTGATGCTGCTCGACTCCGCCAGCCTGTACTTCCGCGCCTACTTCGGTGTCCCGGACACCCTGCGCTCACCGCAGGGCGAGCCGGTGAACGCCGTCCGGGGCCTGCTGGACTTCATCGCCCGGCTGGTCCAGGACCACCGCCCCGACCGGCTGGTGGCCTGCATGGACGCCGACTGGCGCCCGCAGTGGCGGGTGGACCTCGTCCCCTCGTACAAGACCCACCGGCTCGCCAAGGACGCCGAGGACGGCGAGGAGGAGGTGCCGGACACGCTGGCCCCGCAGGTCCCGGTGATCGAGCAGGTGCTCGACGCCCTCGGCATCGCCCGGGTCGGCTCCCCCGGCTACGAGGCGGACGACGTCATCGGCACCCTCACCGCCCGCGCCGACGGCCCGGTGCAGATCGTCACCGGCGACCGCGACCTCTTCCAACTCGTCGACGACGCCCGGCAGATCACCGTGCTTTACCCGGTCAAGGGCATGGGCAACCTCCAGGTCACCGACGACGCGGTGCTGCTGGAGAAGTACGGCGTGCGCGGCGCCCAGTACGCCGACCTGGCCGCCCTGCGCGGGGACCCGTCCGACGGCCTGCCCGGGGTCAAGGGCGTCGGCGAGAAGACCGCCGCCCAACTGATCAACGAGTACGGCGACCTCGCCGCCATCCGGGCCGCCGCCGCCGATCCCTTCTCCAAGCTGACGCCCGCCCGCCGCAAGAACATCCTCGAGGCCGCCGGCTACCTCGACGTCGCCCCCACCGTCGTCCGCGTCGCCACCGACGCCCCGCTCCCCGACTTCGACCCGGCCCTCCCCCACGAGCCCCTCGACCCGATGACGCTGGAGCACCTCTCCACCCGCTGGGGCCTCGGCACCTCCCTGGAGCGCGTCCTCGAAGCCCTCGCCGCCCGCTGAGCAACGCGGACGGAGGTGCTCCGCGACCACGACGGCGCTCGCGGACGGCATCACCCCGATCGGCCTCTACCGCAGCCTCGCCGAGGAGCGGC
>NZ_JBEPAK010000141.1:0-18766 GCF_040298565.1 Kitasatospora sp. NPDC001539
GGCGACCCCCACATCGGCCCCGACCCGGGGCCGCCTCGGTGCTTCAGCGCTACTTGGCCGGGCCGTCCGGCGCCACCGGGTCGGGGCCGATGTGGGGGTCGCCCTCCAGCGGCACCTCCTGGCCGCTCGTCCGGTCCACCACCGTCCGCCCGGTCAGCGGCGAGCGCAGGTCGGCGGAGACCGCCTGCCGCTTGGCCAGCGCGGTGCAGACGTGGCCCGGCTGGACGGTCGGCGGGCCCGGCACGACCTCGACGGCCACCGTGCCCGCCTGCGACTCGTCCGCCTTCAACGCGTACGTGGTGCAGACCCCGCCGAAGAAGTAGACGGTCAGCTTGTTGCCGTCCGCCCGGTAGGCGACCGGCGGCCGCACCGCCGTACCGGCCCCGGTGCCGGCCGGGTTCGGCTCACCCGGGGCGATCCCGTTGGCCGGGGGAGTGGCCGCCCCCGACGCCTGCCCGGGGGGCGAGGCCGGGGTGGGCGCTCCGGTCGGCGGCTGCGCCGGCCCGCCGGACGTGCCCGGTGCCGTCCCGGACGGCGTGCCGGAGGCCGACGGGGCTCCGGGGGAGCCGCTCGCGGAGTCCGAGGCGGTCGGGCTCGCGGGGGCGGACGGGCGTGCCGAGTCCGCCGAACCCTTGCCGCCCCCGTCGCACCCGGCCACCGTCACCACCGCCGCCAGCACCACGGCCGCCAGGGCCGCCGTCCGTCGACCACGCCGGGGCATCGTCTCCAGATCCATCTGCACATCCTCCCGAGGACTCAGCGGCGCCGCCCCTCGGCCGCTCCGCGCGGATGTGACGTGCCCCGGTCGGATCCGGTTCCGCTTGGGCCCGGGGACGGATCACATGCCGTACTCGGCCATCGCGGCGACAAGCCGCTGCGCCCCGGACGGGACCCGGACGCCGGCGGGCGCCGGAGCGGCCGGCTCCGGGCCCGCCGCGAGCAGCGGCCAGAACCGGCGCAGCCGCCGGGAGGAGGTCACCAGCGCGTCGAGGGTCTCGGCGTCGGCCTCGGCTCCGAGAGCGGACGGCGGGTAGTGCTCGGACATCATCGGGCATCGCTCCGATCCACAGCCGCGGCGGCACTGCCGCGGTCGACGACGGGGGTCCGCCCGGTCCGGCCGGGCCCCTGAGGCCGACCCTAGGCCCGGTCTCCGCACACCCACCAGTGCTACCCGGAGGTAGTACACCTTCGAGCGCAACGGGTGCCACGCTGGCAGGAGGGCGACAGCTCGAGCGCCACTCTTGCTGGCGCACGGTCCCGGCCCGGTACCGTAGGTGGGTTCGTTCGCCCCCGCCCGCTGGCCTTGCTGCCACCCTGAGGAGACCCCGTGCGTATCGCCGTCGCCGGCTCGATCGCCACCGACCACCTGATGACGTTCCCCGGCCGGTTCGCCGACCAGCTCGTCGCCGAGCAGCTCCACACCGTGTCGCTGTCGTTCCTGGTCGACGCCCTGGACATCCGCCGCGGCGGTGTCGCGCCGAACATCGCGTTCGGCATGGGCGTGCTCGGGCTCCGGCCCATCCTGGTCGGCGCCGCCGGTGCGGACTTCGCCGAGTACCGCAGCTGGCTGGAGCGCAACAACGTGGACTGCGACTCGGTCCACATCTCCGAGACCCGGCACACCGCCCGCTTCATGTGCACGACGGACGAGGACCACAACCAGATCGCCTCGTTCTACACCGGCGCCATGGCCGAGGCCCGCAACATCGAGCTCAAGCCGATCGCCGACCGCGTGGGCGGCCTGGACCTTGTCCTGGTCGGCGCCGACGACCCGCAGGGCATGGTCCGCCACACCCAGGAGTGCCGTACCCGCGGCTACGCCTTCGCCGCCGACCCCTCCCAGCAGCTGGCCCGCCTGGAGGGCGACGACATCCGCGAGCTGGTGGACGGCGCCGCGTACCTGTTCACCAACGAGTACGAGGCCGCGCTGATCGAGAACAAGACCGGCTGGGGCGCCGACGAGCTGCTCACCCGGGTCGGCACCCGGATCACCACCCTGGGCAGCAAGGGCGTCCGGATCGACCGCAAGGGCGAGGCCTCGATCACCGTCGGCTGTGCGCGCGAGGAGGCCAAGGTCGACCCGACCGGCGTCGGCGACGCCTTCCGGGCCGGTTTCCTCACCGGCCTGTCCTGGCAGCTCGACCTCGAGCGCTCCGCCCAGCTCGGCTGCATGCTCGCCACCCTGGTGATCGAGACCGTCGGCACCCAGGAGTACGAGCTGCGCCCGGCCGCCTTCACCCGGCGCTTCGAGGAGAACTACGGCGCCGCGGCCGCCGCGGACATCCGCGCCCACCTGGTCAAGTAGTCCGCCCGGTCAGGAGCGGCGCACCACCAGGTAGGCCGAGCCCCGGTCGCCGCCGTACTCGGCGGCCGGGGCCTCGCCCGCGTACTCCTGCCCGCGCATCCCGCACCAGGCGGGGATGTCCAGCCGGGCCGCCTCGTCGTCCGCCAGGACGGCGACCGTCCCGCCCACGGGCACCTCCCCGATGCGCTTCGCCAGCTCGATGACCGGCAGCGGGCACCGCTGCCCCAGGGCGTCGAGGACGAGGGTCTGCGCCGCCGGTTCCGGCCGCGGCTCCCGGTGCGGCGCCGGCAGGTCCAGCCCGAGCGGCGCCCGGACCCCCGCCACCAGGTCCGGCAGCACGGCGAGGAAGCGCTCCACGTCCGCCTCGGCCGTCCCGTACGGCAGGGACACCCGGACGTTGCCCTCGGTGAGCACTCCCATCGCGGCGAGCACGTGGCTCGGCGTCAGCGTGGAGGAGGTGCAGGAGGAGCCCGAGGAGACCGCGAAGCCGGCCCGGTCCAGCTCGGTGAGCAGCACCTCGCCGTCCACGTAGAGGCAGGAGAAGGTGACGATGTGCGGCAGCCGCCGCACCGGGTCGCCGACCACCTCGATCTCGGGCACCAGCTGCGGCACCCGGGCCCGGATCCGCTCCACCAGGGCGTGCAGCCGGGCGTTCTCGCCGTCCGCCTCGGCCCGGACGGCGCGCAGCGAGGCGGCGGCGGCCACGATCGCCGGGACGTTGACGTAGCCGGGCACCCGGCCGCCCTCGCGCTCGTCGGCCGGCAGCGGCGAGGAGTACCGGACCCCCTTGCGCACGGCGAGGACCCCGACGCCGGGCGGGCCGCCCCACTTGTGGGCGCTCGCGGTGAGCAGCGACCAGCCCGCGGGGACGTCCACCCGGCCGACGCTCTGCGCCGCGTCCACCAGCAGCGGCACCCCGGCGTCGGCGCACAGCGCGGCGACCTCGCCGACCGGTTGGACGGTCCCGACCTCGTGGTTGGCGCTCTGCAGCACGGCCAGCGCGGTGTCCGGGCGCAGCAGGGCGCCGAAGGCCGCCGGGTCGACCCGCCCGGTGCGGTCCACCGGGGCCACCGAGACCTCGCCGCCCTCGGTCTCCCGGCGCTCGGCGACGTGCAGCACGCTGGAGTGCTCCACCGCGGAGTGCACCAGGTGGCTGCCGCGCCGCCGGTTCCCGGTCAGCGCGCCCAGCATCCCGAGCTGCACGGCCTGGGTCCCGCTGGCGGTGAAGGCGATCTCGTCGGTCCGGGCGCCCAGGACGGCGGCCACCGTCTCGCGGGCGGCGTCCAGCAGCATCCGGGCCTGCCGGCCGGAGCGGTACAGCCGGGCCGGATCGGCCCAGCCCTCGTCCAGGGCGGCGGTCAGGGCCTGCCGCGCGACGGGGTGCAGGGGGGCCGTCGAAGCCACGTCGAAGTACACGGTCTCATTTAACGCCACACCCGCGGGCCCGTCCGCGGCCGCCGTACCGCTCACCGGGCGTCAGTCGATCACCCCGAATGTCCGCTTCGTCCGCGACCGACGGGCCGTCAGCCGCGTTGTCCGAAGTCATCCCCCGATCGGGCGTAACGACCTCGAATGCCTACGATGACCTGCGGCGCAGCCACCGCCGGGCCTGATCGGGCGACCGGGCGGCGCGTTACCGGGGGCTGCCCGTCAGGAGCGCATAAGGCTGGAGTAGGGTTTGGCCCGCATAAGCATTCAAACCGTGCCCGTGGACGGGTCGCCGGGGAGGCTCACTGACCTCCTTCGGTGCGACGCGAAGGCGGGCGAGACTTCGGGAAGGCGCTACGTGAGTCCCAACGGCTCCGACCGCTCGCCGCGGCGCACGATGCGGCGGAAGCTGCCTCAGGCGCTGGCACTGGGCCTCGTCATCGCGACCGCCACCGGCTGCTCGGCCAACGACCTCCCCAGGCTTGGCCTCCCGAGCCCCGTCACCAAGGAAGGGCCCATGGTCCTCCAGATGTGGCAGGGCTCCTGGATCGCGGCGCTGGTGGTCGGCGTACTGATGTGGGGTCTGATCATCTGGAGCGTGATCTTCCACCGGCGCAAGCGCACCGGTGTGGAGATCCCTCCGCAGACCCGGTACAACGTGCCCATCGAGGCGCTCTACACCGCGGTCCCCATCATCATCGTCTCGGTCCTCTTCTACTTCGTCGCCCGCGACGAGGCGAAGCTGACGCAGGTCTCCGCGAAGCCGCAGCACTACGTCAACGTGGTGGGCTTCCAGTGGAGCTGGGCGTTCAACTACGAGAACACCGAGACGCCCGACCCGGCCAACAAGGACGCCGCGTACGACGTCGGTACGCCCAAGGACGCTCCGACGCTCTGGCTGCCGGTCAACGAGACGGTGCAGTTCCGGCTCACCTCTCGTGACGTCATCCACGACTTCTGGCCCGTCAACTTCATGATGAAGATGGACGTCGTGCCGGGCGTGGTGAACAAGTTCGAGGTCACCCCCACCGTCAAGGGCGAGTACAGGGGCAAGTGCGCCGAACTCTGCGGCGAGGACCACTCGCGCATGCTGTTCAACGTCAAGGTCGTCGACCGCGCCGACTACGACAAGCACCTGGCCGACCTGCGTGCCAAGGGCCAGAACGGCGCGGTGCCGTCCGGCCTCATCACCATGGGAAGTGAAGCGAAGTGACCATCCTCAACGAGCCCGCCGCGGCCGGCGGGGGCGCCGAGGCCGTCACGGTCGGGGCGCAGCGGACCCGCAAGCCGGGTTCGACCATCATCAAGTGGTTGACCACCACTGACCACAAGACGATCGGCACCCTGTACCTGGGCACGTCGTTCGCCTTCTTCCTGATCGGCGGCATCCTCGCCCTGGTCATGCGTGCCGAGCTGGCTCGTCCCGGGACCCAGATCCTGTCGAACGAGCAGTTCAACCAGGCGTTCACGATGCACGGCACGATCATGCTGCTGATGTTCGCGACGCCGCTGTTCGCGGGCTTCGCGAACTGGATCATGCCGCTGCAGATCGGCTCCCCGGACGTGGCGTTCCCGCGTCTGAACATGTTCGCGTACTGGCTGTACCTCTTCGGTTCGACCATCGCGGTCTGCGGCTTCCTGACCCCGAACGGCGCCGCCGACTTCGGCTGGTTCGCCTACTCCCCGCTGTCGGACGCGGTGCACTCGCCCGGCGTCGGCGGCGACATGTGGATCATGGGTCTGGCCTTCTCCGGCTTCGGCACGATCCTCGGTGCGGTCAACTTCATCACCACGATCATCTGCATGCGCGCTCCGGGCATGACGATGTTCCGGATGTCGATCTTCGTCTGGAACGTCCTGCTGACCTCGGTGCTGGTCCTGCTGGCCTTCCCGGTCCTGGCCGCCGCGCTGTTCGCCCTGGAGGCCGACCGCAAGTTCGGGGCCCACGTCTTCGACCCGGCCAACGGCGGGGCGTTGCTGTGGCAGCACCTGTTCTGGTTCTTCGGCCACCCCGAGGTGTACATCATCGCGCTGCCGTTCTTCGGCATCGTGTCCGAGATCGTCCCGGTCTTCAGCCGCAAGCCGATGTTCGGCTACTCCGGCCTGATCGCGGCCACCATCGCGATCGCCGGTCTGTCCGTGACGGTGTGGGCGCACCACATGTACGTCACCGGGCAAGTGCTGCTGCCGTTCTTCTCGTTCATGACCTTCCTGATCGCGGTCCCGACCGGTGTGAAGTTCTTCAACTGGGTCGGCACCATGTGGAAGGGCTCGCTGAGCTTCGAGACGCCGATGCTGTGGACGGTCGGCTTCCTGGTCACCTTCCTCTTCGGTGGTCTGACCGGTGTCCTGCTGGCCTCGCCGCCGATCGACTTCCACGTCTCGGACTCGTACTTCGTCGTCGCCCACTTCCACTACGTGGTCTTCGGCACCGTCGTCTTCGCGATGTTCGCCGGCTTCCACTTCTGGTGGCCGAAGATGACCGGCAAGATGCTGGACGAGCGCCTCGGCAAGATCACCTTCTGGACGCTGTTCGTCGGCTTCCACACCACCTTCCTGGTGCAGCACTGGCTCGGCGCGGAGGGCATGCCCCGCCGCTACGCCGACTACCTGGCCTCGGACGGCTTCACCACCCTGAACACCGTCTCGACCATCGGCTCCTTCGTGCTCGGCCTGTCGATCCTGCCGTTCCTCTACAACGTCTGGAAGACCGCCAAGTACGGCGAGAAGGTCACCGTGGACGACCCGTGGGGCTTCGGCCGCTCGCTGGAGTGGGCGACCTCCTGCCCGCCGCCGCGGCACAACTTCCTCACCCTGCCCCGGATCCGCTCCGAATCCCCGGCCTTCGACCTCCACCACCCGGAGATCGCCGCGCTGGACTACCTCGAGAACCACGGTGAGGCGGCCAAGCACTTCGCCGGTGTGACCCCGGCGAAGTACGACGCCCCCAAGCTGGGCAAGGGCGAGAAGGAGGGCGACGCCTGATGAAGGAACAGGGAAAGATCTTCCTCGGTCTGGCCGTCTTCGTGCTGGCCATGGCCATCACCTACGGCCTGTGGACCAACAACTCGGGCCCCGGCCTGGAGGCCGCCGGCACCACGGCGCTGTTCCTGGCCTTCGCCCTCTGCGCCTTCATCGGGTACTACCTCGCCTTCACCGCCCGCCGGGTGGACAGCGGCGCGGGTGACAACCCCGAGGCCGAGGTCGCGGACGACTCCGGCGAGCTGGGCTTCTTCGCCCCGCACAGCTGGCAGCCGCTCTCGCTGGCGCTCGGTGGCGCGCTCGCCTTCCTGGGCGTGATCTTCGGCTGGTGGCTGATGTTCTGGGCCGCCCCGATCATCATGATCGGCATCTTCGGATGGGTCTTCGAGTTCTACCGCGGCGAGAACCAGAACCAGTAGGTTCCGCTTCCGCCGACAGGGCCGGTTCCCCGCAAGGGGGGACCGGCCCTGCTGCGTCCGGGGAGTGACGGCCTCACTCGCGCGGGCCAACGGCGGATCGCTCGGATGTCGCTCGAACCAGGGTGTTCCTACGATCTGATCAATCGTGCGAATACCTGGGAGGCGGCCATGGCCGACAGGCGCGGAATCGCAGGAATCGGCGGCATCTCGCTGACCCTCGCAGTGCTGGCCCCGCTGGCCGCCTGCTCCTCCGGCGACGAGGAGTCCCGGCCCCACCGGATCGACGCGGCCCGGCTCGTCCGCCTCTCTGCCGAGGACAAGGCCGACCCCTCGAAGCCGGTCACGGTGACGGCGGTCGACGGCAGCCGGCTCACCGACGTGACGGTGGTCGGCCCGGACGGGCGGGTGGTGGCCGGCAAGCTCGCCGACGACCAGCGCAGCTGGCAGACCACCGGCCGGTTGAAGGCCGGCACCACGTACGCCGTGCGGGTCTCCGCCGACGACGGCAGGAACGGCCGCGGCGACGGCACCGTCAACTTCAGCACGCTGGCCGCCCAGCGGCTGCTCACCGCCAAGCTGGGCCCGGACTCCTCCGGCAGCGGCGTCTACGGCGTCGGCCAGCCGCTCACCGTCCAGCTCTCCGAGGCGGTGAAGGACCCGCAGGCCCGCCAGGAGGTCGAGCGGGCCCTGACGGTGACCTCCCAGCCCGCCGTCACCGGCGCCTGGTACTGGGTGGACGACAAGAACCTGCACTTCCGGCCGGAGGACTACTGGCCCGCCGGGACGGCCGTCACCCTGGCCTTCGACGGCACCGGTACCCGGATCTCGGACGGGCTCTACGGCGGCGACCGCAGCTCCCTGCGGCTGCGGATCGGCGAGCGGGTCGAGTCGGTGGTCGACGCGGCCGCCCACGAACTCACCCTCAAGCGTGACGGCCAGGTCGTCCGGAGCATCCCGGTCACCACCGGCAAGCCCGGCTTCGACACCCGCAACGGCATCAAGGTGGTGCTCGGCCAGGAGCGTTCCGTCCGGATGAGCGGCGAGACGATCGGCATAGCCGCCGGCAGCTCGGAGTCCTACGACCTCGACGTCAAGTGGGCCACCCGGGTGACCTGGAGCGGCGAGTACGTGCACGCGGCACCCTGGTCGGTCGGCTCGCAGGGCGTGGAGAACGTCAGCCACGGCTGCACCGGCATGAGCACCGACAACGCCAAGTGGTTCTACGACAACACCCGGGTCGGGGACCTGGTGACGGTGGTGAACAGCCTCGGCTCCACCATGGAGCCCTTCGGCAACGGCTTCGGCGACTGGAACGTGACCTGGACGGACTGGGTCAAGCACAGCGCCCTCGGACAGGCCGTCAGCACCACCCCGCCGGCCGCCCAGGCCCCGGCCTCGGGCATGGTGCGCCCGGAGGTCTAGGCCGCCGGACGCTCCCCGCAGGAGGCCCCCGGCTCAGGCCCCGGGGTAGGCCAGCCCCAGCGCGGTGACCACCGCCGCCAGGGCGTCCTCACGGGACAGCCCCAGCCGGCTCGCCCGCTCGGCGTACTCACCGGCGGCCTCCGCGGCCAGCCGGTGGGCGGCGTCCCCGGTGGCGGCGATCAGGGTACCGCGCCGGCCGTGGGTCTCCACCACGCCGTCCGCCTCCAGCTCCCGGTAGGCCCGCGCCACCGTCCCGGCGGCGAGCCCCAGCTCCTCGGCCAGCGCCCGGACGGTCGGCAGCCGCAGCCCGGTCGGCAGCTCGCCGGAGCGGGCCCGCTCGGCGATCTGGGCGCGGATCTGCTCGTACGGGGGAGTGGCGGCGGCGGGGTCGACGGACAGCTGCACGGGGGCTCCTGGAGGCGGGTGCGGTCGGGGAGAGCGGGACGGGAACGCGGTACGGGAAAGCCCGAGGGCCGCCGACCAGATGAACTCTGGTGGGCGGCCCTCGGGGTGACGCGGGGTGCGTACGGGATCAGTGGTGGCCGTGGCCGCTGGTGATCTCGTGGTGCTCCTCGGCGGTCGGCTTGGGGATCTGGCTGCCCTCGCCGTAGAAGCCGCGGGAGAGCTTGGCCCGGGTCCGGGTGACGACGCCGGCCTTGCGGGCCACGCCGTTCTCGTCCGTCTGGGCCGGCAGCTGGACCGGCTGGTGCTGCTCGTGCGCCGTGAGCTTGTACAGGTCCTTCTGCGGCAGCTGGGCGTGGACCTCGACGAACTCACCGTGCGGCAGGCGCTTGATGACGCCCGTCTCGCGGCCGTGCAGCACCTTGTCCTTGTCACGGCGCTGGAGGCCGAGGCACCAGCGCTTGGTGACGATGAAGGTGAGGACCGGCACGACGAAGAAGCCGACGCGCACGAAGTAGGTGATCGAGTTGATCGACAGGTGCAGGTGGGTGGCGAACAGGTCGTTGCCACCACCGACCAGCAGCACCAGGTACAGGCTGATCCAGGCGGCACCCAGGGCGGTGCGGACCGGGGCGTTGCGCGGGCGGTCCAGGATGTGGTGCTCGCGCTTGTCGCCGGTGATCCAGCCCTCGATGAACGGGTAGACCGCGATCGCGACCAGGACCAGCGGGAAGATCATCAGCGGGACGAAGACACCCAGGTTCAGGGTGTGGCCCCACAGGTTGATCTCCCAGCCCGGCATGACGCGGATCAGGCCCTCGGAGAAGCCCATGTACCAGTCGGGCTGGGCGTCGGTGGACACCTGGTCCGGGCGGTACGGTCCGTAGGCCCAGATCGGGTTGATCGTGGCGATCGCCGAGATGGCCGCGATGAGGCCGAACACCAGGAAGAAGAAGCCACCGGCCTTGGCCATGTAGACCGGCATCAGCGGCATGCCGACGACGTTCTTCTCGGTCTTGCCCGGGCCCGCCCACTGGGTGTGCTTGTGGTAGAAGACCAGGATCAGGTGCGCCACCAGCAGGCCGAGCATGATGCCCGGGATCAGCAGCACGTGGATGGTGAAGAACCGCGGCACGATGTCGTGGCCGGGGAACTCGCCCCCGAACAGGAACATCTGGATGTAGGTGCCGACCAGCGGGACCGCGAGGATCGCACCTTCCATGAAGCGGATACCGGTGCCCGACAGCAGGTCGTCCGGCAGCGAGTAGCCGAAGAAGCCGTCGAACATGCCCAGGACCAGCAGCAGGAAGCCGAAGACCCAGTTGATCTCACGCGGCTTGCGGAACGCGCCGGTGAAGAACACGCGCATCATGTGGACGAGCATCGCGGCCACGAAGACCAGGGCGGCCCAGTGGTGGATCTGGCGGATCAGCAGACCGCCGCGCACCTCGAAGCTGATGTCCACCGTGGAGGCGTAGGCCTCCGACATCCCGATGCCCTTGAGCGGCACGTACGAGCCGTTGTAGACGACCTCGGCCATCGACGGCTTGAAGAACAGCGTCAGGTAGACACCGGTCAGGATGATGATGATGAACGTGTAGAGGCAGATCTCGCCCAGCATGAAGGACCAGTGGTCCGGGAAGATCTTGCGCAGGTTGGCCTTGGCGAGGGAGTAGATCCCCAGCCGGCCGTCCGTCCAGTCAGCCGCGGCCTCCCACTTGTTGGCGGGCTTGGCGCGCGTGCTGGAGGGCTTGGCGGCACCGGTCGTGGTGCTGCTCGCGCTACTCATCGAGCACGCTCCCAGTAGCTCGGGCCGACAGGCTTCTCGAAGTCGCCGGTGGCGACCAGGTTGCCCTTTTCGTCAGTGGTGATCTTCAGCTGCGGCAGCGGGTGGCCGGCCGGGCCGAAGATGACGCGCGCGCCGTCCGCCAGGTCGAAGGTCGACTGGTGGCAGGGGCAGAGCGCGTGGTGGGTCTGCTGCTCGTAGAGGCTGATCGGGCAGCCGACGTGGGTGCAGATCTTCGAGTAGGCGAGGATGCCCTCGAAGCCGAGGTCGCGGGACTTGTCGTCCTTGATGTCCTCCGGCGCGATGCGCACCAGCATCAGGGCGTCCTTGGCGATCCGCTGCTGGAAGTCCTCGCTGTGGGTGGTCAGACCCTCCGGCATGGCGAAGGTCAGCGAGCCGACGGCGATGTCCTCGGGCTTCATCGGCTGCATCGTGTTCATGTTGATGAGCGGCAGCGGCTTGGCCGGGGTCGCCTCCTTCCAGCCCGTCTCCTTGAGCTTCTTCTCCGGGAGGGGACCCAGGTCGCGGAGCAGGACCACGCCGGAGAGCGGGACCAGCGCCATCGAACCGATGAGGGTGTTGCGGATCATCTTGCGGCGACCGAAGCCGGACTCGGCGGCACCGGTCTTGAACTGCTCGATGACGTCGGCGCGAACCTCGTCGGAGGCCTCGATCGGGTGACGCTCGGACGGCATCTCGACGTCCGACATCAGGGTGCGGGCCCAGTGGACCGCGCCCGCGCCGATCATGAAGAGGGCGACGCCCAGGGTCAGGCCGAGCGCGAAGTTCAGCGCGCTGACCGTGCCCAGCGGGAAGATGTAGACGAGCTTGTCCGGGTCGATGGCCACGTACGAGGCGATGAAGCCGATGGTGGCGAGCATCGAGACCACGAACATCAGCGAGACCTGGCGCTCCGCGCGCTTGGCGGCCCGCTCGTCGATGTCGGTACGACGGGGCTCGTGGGCCGGCAGGCCCGGGTCGGCGAAGGGGTTGCCGTGCTCGGCGACCTCGCCGGCGGAGCCGTGGGGCTCCGGGAGCTTCTCTTCTGACATGTCGTGGCTCATGACTTCTTGGCCTTGGTGGTGTGGGCGGCGACCCAGATCGCGACCGCGATGAGCGTGCCGAGGCCGAAGATCCAGCCGAACAGGCCCTCGGTCACCGGACCGAGGCTGCCCAGGGTGAGACCGCCGGGGTTGGGCTCATCGTTGGTGGTGTGGCGGACGAAGGCCACGATCTGCTTCTTCTGCTCCTCGGGCATGGTGGTGTCCGGGAACGACGGCATGTTCTGCGGGCCGGTCTGCATGGCCTCGTAGATGTGCTTGGCGTCCACGCCCTCCAGCGACGGGGCGTACTTGCCCTTGGTCAGGGCACCACCCTGGCCGGCGAAGTTGTGGCACTGGGCGCAGTTGGTGCGGAACAGCTCGCCACCCTTGGAGATGTCCTCGGGGTCGGTCGAGGTGTACTGCTTCTGGTCCGGAGTGACCGGGCCGGGGCCGAGGGAGGCGACGAAGGCGGCGAGCTGGTCGATCTCCGCCTGCGTGTAGATGTTCTTCTTGCGCGGAACCTGGGCGCCGGGCTGCTGGGCCGGCATGCGGCCGGTGCCGACCTGGAAGTCGACGGCGGCGGAGCCCACGCCGACCAGGCTCGGACCGTCGCTGCCGCCCTGGCCGTTCAGGCCGTGGCAGGAGGAGCAGCCCACGGCGAAGAGCTTCTTGCCCTCATCGATCGCGAGCGACTGCGCGGCGACGTCGGCCTGCGCCTTGTCGGCGGGCGCGAACGCGGCGTACAGCCCCCCGGTTGCCGCCAGGGCGAGAAGTAGGACGACCAGCGCCGCCAATGGGTGGCGCCGTCGTGCGGAGAGCTTTTTCACGGAATAACCCCGGTGTCAGGATCTGGTCGACTGGTGGGTGCACCCGGCGGCCGGTCTGGCCGGCACGAGGCTGCCTGTCCAAGGCTGCGCGCGCGGTCGGTCGGTGGGAGCGTCGGCACCGGCAGAAGCGGCCCGTCGCCGGTGAGGGCGGGGGCCGCAGCCGGTGGCCAGCGACCTGATCAGCTGGTTACTTGATCAGGTAGATGGTCGCGAACAGGCCGATCCACACGACGTCGACGAAGTGCCAGTAGTACGACACGACGATCGCGGCGGTGGCCTGCTCGTGCGTGAAGCGCTTGGCTGCGTACGTCCGTCCCAGGACCAGCAGGAAGGCGATCAGACCACCCGTCACGTGCAGCCCGTGGAAGCCGGTGGTCAGGTAGAACACCGTGCCGTACGGGTCGGAGGACAGCGACAGGCCGTCCTTCTTGACCAGCTCGGTGTACTCGTAGACCTGGCCGCCGATGAAGATCGCGCCCATCATGAACGTGATGACGAACCACATGCGGAGCTTCTTCACGTCCCCGCGCTCGGCGGCGAACACGCCGAGCTGGCAGGTGAGCGAGGAGAGCACCAGGATGGTCGTGTTGACCGAGGAGAAGCCCACGTTCAGGGCGTGCGCCTTCTCGGTCCAGAACTCGGCTCCCTTGACGGAGCGGAGCGTGAAGTACATCGCGAAGAGGGCCGCGAAGAACATCAACTCGGAACTGAGCCAGACGATCGTTCCGACGCTGACCATGTTCGGTCGGTTGACCGATCCGTGCGCGTGCCCGGTTTCTACTGCTGTTGCTGTCGCCACGACGGACATTATGTCGGTCCCTTATTCCGTCTTCACGCCGGGGGGTGTCCCTCGGAGTGTCCGGTGCGTGCGGTATGCCCGCTTGGCGGTCGGCCGGGAGTCCGGACGGGGGCCGAGCTGCGGCGTGTCCCTTTTCTGACGGTTCCTCGACGGGCCCGCGACCCCTCTGCGCGGCGGGTCGCTGCACGGTCGGCGGAGCGTCCTGTTGTAGGGGACGGGGGCCGCATCGGCCGTCCGGGTGGTCCGGCCGCGCCAGGGTGACGGGCAGTCCTCCGGGCGGGTGAGCCGCGGGCGCGGCGGCTTGAGCAGGAACGTGCGCGAGGGGGGCCCGGGACCGGGGGGAACGGGGGTAGCATCCGGATCAGGTGAACGTGGTCCGGATCACACTTGAGGGAGCAGGGCCCATGGCGTACACGACCGACGAGACGCTCACCGTCCTCGTCTACAGCGACGACCGCAACACCCGCGAGGAGGTGCTGACGGCGCTCGGCCGCAGGCCCGCCGAGGATCTTCCGGAGCTGTCCTACCTGGAGTGCGCGACCACCCCCGCGGTGCTCAAGGCGCTCGAGAAGGGCGGCGTCGACCTCTGCGTCCTGGACGGCGAGGCGGTGCCGGCCGGCGGGCTCGGCCTCGGGCGCCAGCTCAAGGACGAGATCTACGGGTGCCCGCCGGTCCTGGTGCTGATCGGCCGGCCGCAGGACTCCTGGCTCGCCGCCTGGAGCCGGGCCGACGCCGCGATCTCCCGCCCGGTGGACCCGGTCGCCCTGGCCGGGGCGGTCGCCACCCTGCTGCGGGCGCGACTGGCCAAGCGGGCACCGGCCGCCCGCTGAGCGGTGCCGTCTCAGTAGTAGAGAAGACACCGCCGTGGGCACCCCGCCGGTCGATAGGCTGGCTCCATCCGTACGGACGTCCCCCGGTGCGGGGGAACCGACAACAGCTGGAGTCAGCCATGGTGAACGTGAACCCTGCGAACGGCGGTAGCGACCCCGCGCAGGTGGTTCGCACCTGGCCGGACCTCCTGGCGGCGCTGTTGAAGGGGGAGGACCTCGACCGCTCGTCCACCGCGTGGGCGATGGACCGGATCATGAGCGGCGAGGCGTCCCCCGTCCAGGTGGCGGGGTTCATGGTGGCGCTGCGGGCCAAGGGCGAGTCGGTCGACGAGATCGCCGGGCTGGTCGACGCGATGTACCAGCACGCCGAGCCCCTGGACATCCCCGGGCCCGCGGTGGACATCGTCGGCACCGGCGGCGACCGTGCGAAGACCGTCAACATCTCCACCATGTCGGCGATCGTCGCGGCGGCCGCCGGGGCCAAGGTGGTCAAGCACGGCAACCGGTCGGCCTCCTCCGCCAGCGGCTCCTCCGACGTGCTGGAGAAGCTCGGCGTCGCGCTGGACCTGTCCGCCCGGCGGGTCGCGGAGGTGGCCGAGGAGGTCGGGCTCACCTTCTGCTTCGCGGCGAAGTTCCACCCCTCGATGCGGCACGCCGCCACCGCCCGGCGCGACCTCGGCGTGCCGACGGCCTTCAACATCCTGGGGCCGCTGACCAACCCGGCCAAGGTCACCGCGCACGCGATCGGCTGCTTCGACACCCGGCTGTCCGGGCTGATCGCCGGGGTGCTCGCCCGGCGCGGGGCGACGGCGCTGGTGTTCCGCGGCGACGACGGACTGGACGAACTGACCATCACCACCACCTCGCGGGTGTGGCTGGTGCGCGACGGGGTGGTCACCGAGACCACCTTCGACCCGCGGGACGTCGGCATCGAGCTGGTCGGCATCGAGGCGCTGCGCGGCGCCGACGCCGCCCACAACGCCGAGGTGGCCCGCAGGCTGCTGGCCGGGGAGCGCGGGCCGGTGCGGGACGCCGTGCTGCTGAACACCGCGGCGGCGCTGGTGGCGCTCGACCTGGGCGACGCGCCGCTGGCGGAGCAGCTCGCGGCGGGCATGGCGCGGGCGGCGGAGGCGATCGACTCCGGCGCCGCGCAGGACCTGCTGCGGCGCTGGGCGGACGCCACCAGCCGTAGCTGAAGCGCCTCCTGGGCCCGTGCCGGTTCGCCGGTACGGGCCTACCGGTGTGCCCCGGGCCGCCCGGCACGGACGCTCCGGAGGCGGCGGGCGACACCGCTGTCCGGATGCTGGATCCCCGTTTGACCACCCGACGGGCCCGACCTACAGTCTTGGCCAGGTCATGAGCGACAGCGCCAAGCCCCAGCTTGCTGTCCGGCAACCCTCCGTCCGTGGCGGGGTGCCCTGGGTGAGGACCGGGTCGCCGGCGAACCGTCCGTGCGACAAGCGCGGACGCCCGACGACTGGCACTCCCGGGGTCCCCAACCCCCGAAGGAGTGCGTCCCCATGTCCCTCTCCACCGAAATCTGCGCCCCGCTCGCCGTCCTCGGCCACGACGTCCAGGTCCCGCTGGCCAGCGGGGAGAAGGTCGGCTACGCGGCGCTCGACTACGCGGCCTCCGCACCCGCGCTCCAGCGGGTCTGGGACGACGTCGCCGCCTACGCGCCGTACTACGGCAGCGTCCACCGCGGCGCCGGGTACCTGTCGCAGCTCTCCACGGACCTCTTCGAGCAGAGCCGCCGGACCGTCGCCGACTTCCTGGACCTGCGCGACGGCGACCAGGTGGTCTTCACCCGGGCCACCACCGACTCGCTGAACCTGCTGGCCTCCGCCGTTCCGGCCGGCACCCGGGTGTTCGCCTTCGAGACCGAGCACCACGCCTCGCTGCTGCCCTGGGCGCACGCCGGGCTGGAGGTCGACTACCTGCGGGCGCCGCGCTCCCGGGCCGAGGCGGTGGCCGCGCTCGACGCCGCGCTGGCCGCCGCGCCGGAGGGGCCGAAGCTGCTGTGCGTCACCGGCGCCTCCAACGTGACCGGCGAGCTGTGGCCGGTCGCCGAGCTGACCGCGACGGCGCACCGGCACGGTGCCCGGGTGGTGCTGGACGCCGCCCAGCTGGCGCCCCACCACCGGGTCTCGGTCCGTGAGCTGGGTGTCGACTGGATCGCCTTCTCCGGCCACAAGCTGTACGCGCCGTTCGGCGCCGGTGTGCTGGCCGGCCGCTCGGACTGGCTGGACGCGGCCGAGCCGTACCTGGCCGGCGGCGGGGCGACCCGGACGGTGGCACGCGAGGCCGACGGCTCGGTGGCCGTCCAGTGGCACACCGGCCCGGCCCGGCACGAGGCCGGCTCGCCGAACGTCATCGGCGCCTACGCGATCGCCTCGGCCTGCCGGGCGCTGACCGAGGCCGGCTTCGACGCGCTGGAGGCCCGGGAGCGGCTGCTGGTCGAGCGGCTGACGGCGGGGCTGGCGGAGATCCCGCAGGTCAAGGTGCTCAGCCTGTTCGGTCCGGACTCGGCCCGGGTGGGCGTGCTGTCCTTCGTCGTCCAGGGCTGGAACAGCTCGCACTTCTCGGCCGCGCTGTCCGCCGAGTACGGCATCGGGGTGCGCGACGGGCTGTTCTGCGCCCACCCGCTGGTGCGGACCCTGCTCGGGGACGAGGAGGTGGCGCCCTCCGAGTGCGGGGCGCCCGAGCCCTCGCTGCCCGGTGAGCGCAGCCTGAACGCGATCCGGGTGAGCTTCGGCGCCGGGACGCCGGACGAGCACGTCGAGCGCTTCCTGACCGCGGTCCGCGAGCTGGTCACGGACGGCGCCGCCTGGAACTACCGCAACGAGGGCGGCCGTTGCGTCCCCACCGTGGAGGTCGACCGCAGCCGCCGCGAGGGCTGAGCGGGGCGCTACTCGTCCAGGCCGAGGGCGAAGGCCGCTTCCAGGTCGTGCTGGGAGTAGGTGCGGAAGGCGATCTGGGTCTCGGTGTGGGCCACGCCCGGGACCTTGTTGAGCCGGCCCGGGATGACCTCGGCCAGGTCGTCGTGGCGGCGCACCCGGACCATCGCCACCAGGTCGTAGCCGCCCGTCACCGAGTAGACCTCGCTGACGCCCTCGATGGCCGCGATGGCCTCGGCGATCTCCGGGATGCGGTCGACGCTGGTCTTGATCAGGACGATGGCGGTGATCACTGTTCCGGCTCCTTCGTGGGGTGCGGCCAGCGTATCGGGCCCCGGCCGGGGCGTCTCGGGGGGTGGCGGACGACCGTGCAGGCGTAGAGGAATCCGGCGGAGAACCCGATCACGTGCACCAGATAGGCCACCCCGGGCCCGGCCGAGTGCACCGACCACCACTGGAGGGCGAACCAGAGGCCGAGCACCAGCCAGGCCGGGAAGCGCAGCGGAAGGAAGAGGAGCAGCGGAACCAGGGTGGTCACCCGGGCGCGGGGGTGGAGGCGCAGGTAGGCGCCGAGCACGGCGGAGATCGCGCCCGAGGCGCCGATCAGGACCCGGGTGGAGTCCGCCGAGTGCGCCTCGGCGAGCGCGAAGCCGTACGAGGCCAGGCTGCCGGCCGCCAGGTAGAAGAGGAGGAACCTGGCCCGGCCGAGCCGGCGCTCGACGGTGGGGCCGAAGACGTAGAGGAAGAGCAGGTTGCCCAGCAGGTGCAGCCAGCCGGCGTGCAGGAAGAGGCCGGTGAGGGCGGACACCGCGGGGTGCTTGCCCGGGGTGGGGGAGGCCGGGCAGCCGGGGACGGGGTCGGGGGCCTCGGCGAGCTGCTCGGCGGTCAGCGGGTGCCCGGTGAGCAGTTCGGCGGGGACGGCGCCCCAGCGCTGCTCGTACCGCTGCTCGGCGCAGACCCGGGCCTGGTCCCGGCCGTACAGCGGGTTGAGCCCGGCGGCCGGGCCGAGCAGGAAGACCAGGGTGTTGACGGCGATCAGGGCATAGGTGACCGCCGGGGCGGGCACCGTCGGGCGGCCGTCCCGCGCGTCGGTGTGGTCGGTGGCCGCGAGCGCCATGGGGCCAAGCATCCCTGGGGACGGCGCCGGTGACACGGCGGTTTACGGCAGGTGGGCTAGCCCCCGTGTTCGAGAACCGGTGGTCCTGGCGGTTGCCCCAGGCAATAGGCTGGGAGCGGGCATTCCCGCCTCCCGCCGCCGACGCCGGGCCCCGGGGGGAGCGCCTAGCCCACCCAGGGACCAGCCGAGAGGATCCCCCGATGACCGTCCCCGCCCTGACCGCCGAGACGCGCTGGCGCTGCACCCTGTGCGGCAACCTCACCCGCTTCGACGTGACCCGCACCGCGCGGGTGACGGAGTTCCTGCACTTCGACCTGGCCGGCGACTCCGAGGTCGAGGAGACCGAGGTGCTCAGCGAGACGGTCGAGTCGGTGCGCTGCCGCTGGTGCAACGCGGTGGACCAGGTCGAACTGGTGGCGCGTCCGGGCGCCGGGGCCGCGGAGGGCGTCGCCGAGCAGGGCTGATTCCCGCCGGTGCGGCGGACGGAGCGCGACGCGCCCGTCCGCCGC